>QILK01000200.1 GCA_003233345.1 Gammaproteobacteria bacterium
CTCTACGGTCAGTCAGAAGATTTTTTTTCGCGACTGAGCCACGGTGTGGAGTGAAAAAAAAACTTCTGACTGACCGTAGAAAGAGGGGCGGACTAAAAAAGGATAGTAACTCCGAACACGAATCATTTATCAAATCGGTGGACTAATACAGAGCAAATTAACAAACTTCAGAAAAAGACGTTCGCTTTACGATAACTAAAGCAATCAATCTATTTTCGATCAAAAATATAAAAGCTATAGTCATAGGGATTATTTTCATCAGCGCTATGATGTTCACATTGACTTTGCTGCCAATCGGCCAGATTATAGTCAGGAAACCAACTATCGCCCGCAAACTCCCCATGCACTTTGGTAAGGTATAACCTATGCGCCAGTGGAAAAAACTGTTGATAAAAATTGGCGCCACCAATGATCATGACTTCTTCAGCCATACTTGAAAGTGCAAGCACATCATCCAGACTATAAGCAATATCAACGCCCTTAGCGCAAAATCCACTATCCCGGGTTACAATAATATTTTGCCGGTTTTTAAGCGGTTTGCTCCCCAGTGATTCGAATGTTTTTCGGCCCATCACCACCGGTTTACCCAGCGTATTACTAACAAACCATTTCATATCAGCGGGCAACCGCCATGGTAAGGCATTTTTATTGCCAATCAGATTATTTCTATCCATTGCTGCGATCATTGAATAACAGGGTTTATATCTGGAGTGACTAATGTTCATCATTAATAGAAATAAAGCTAAACAGCGATAGGTGCATTTATACGTTCATGACATTGATAATCACAAAGCTCAAAATCATCGTAAGCAAAAGCAAATATCGAATTAATTTCAGGGTTGAGCTTCATCGTTGGCAGGCTATAAGGTTCTCGCCCCAATTGGGTTTTAGCCTGTTCTATATGATTCAGATAGAGATGCGCATCGCCAAGCGTATGCACAAAGTCACCCAGTCGCAGCCCAACGACCTGCGCCAACATCATTGTCAGCAATGCATAAGAGGCAATGTTAAACGGAACACCTAAAAATATATCTGCACTACGTTGATATAGCTGGCAGGAAAGCTTGCCATCGGCAACATAAAATTGAAAAAAAGCATGACAAGGTGGCAAAGCCATATCGTCCAACTCAGCGACGTTCCACGCACTGACAATAATTCTTCTTGAGTCGGGTGACGTTTTTAACTGCACGACCACTTGTGATATCTGATCGATTGCCGTGCCATCGCTTCTGGGCCAGGATCGCCATTGATGACCATAAATCGGTCCAAGATCACCGTTTTCATCAGCCCACTCATCCCAGATTTTAACGCCATTATCGTGTAAATATTCAATATTTTTCTCACCTTTTAAAAACCACAATAACTCATGAATAATTGATTTAAGGTGACATTTTTTTGTGGTCACCAGCGGAAACCCCTGCGCCAGATTATAACGTGCCTGATAGCCAAAAACACTTAGCGTACCGGTACCGGTTCTATCGTCTTTTTTGACCCCGTTATCCAGTACATGTCGCATAAGATCCAGGTATTGCCTCATTCACTGTCTCCTCAGAAAAGACATTTTATTATTGGCGTGTTAACAGAACCAGGCCCAGTGCTAGGCGACTACGACCATGCTATGACGCCCGCTCATTATCCTTAAAAGAAACTGTATGTCGATGATAGGCGAGCCAAAACATCACAACCCCGATTGCAATCATAGGTATAGACAAAATCTGTCCTGTACTCAACCAACCCCACGCAGCATATTTACCTTCGTCAGGTAAACGAATCAGTTCGACCAAAAACCGAATGACACCATAACATATTAAAAACAAGCCGGTTATCGACATAACCGGTCGAGACTTGCGTGCGAATATCCAGATAATAGCAAACAACACTAGACCTTCGAATAAAAATTCATAGAGCTGAGACGGATGCAATGGCTTGGTAAAAAGCGAACCCGGCTCACAAAATCTGCTTAAATGAGCGTTTCCACCCGATAGTTTTGCGCAATCCAGTGTGAACCCCCAAGGCAAATCAGTCGGTTTCCCCCAAAGCTCGCCATTAATAAAATTACCTATCCGGCCAGCGCCGAGGCCAAGTGGCGTTACCGGTACAGCAAAATCGGCAACAACGGCAAATGATTTTTTCTGCTTCCAGCAAAAAAACCAGATCGCCAAACCAACACCGATCAGGCCACCGTGGAAAGACATACCACCGTTCCATATTTTAAAAATATAGGTCCAGTCACTCAGGACAGCATCAAAACGATAAAATAGAATATGGCCTAAACGCCCGCCAACGATAACCCCCAGCGCGCCATAAAACAATAAGTCGACAATCTGTTCCTGGCTCCAGCTATTATGACTGTCTGCCTTGGCCCGCAAATGCAGTAAATAGAAAGCAATAAGCAACCCAAGCAAATACATAATGCCATACCAATGTATTGGTAAACTAAAAATTCTGAAAGCAACTGAATCAATATTAGGGTAGTTCATTTTGCTATCATATCATGAACTTGATCAGTGGTAACTCTTGTTTTATTTTGCTATGGCAGTCATTGTTCTCCAATTCCTTTAACCACCAATCCCTTTATCAAGGCTAGAAAAACCCCGAAATAACTTTAGCAAGCTGACTTATTTAACGAATTTAAATAAATAATACTGACATAAAATTCGTGTGAAGCCTCCAGGGCTAGAACACAATTAGCAAATCGTCTATAGTAGCTAAAGACTTAGTACTATTCATACTTTCGGACTTCAAAGTACTCGAAAATTATTAACTGACTTTGCACCTAGCAGTATACAAAATTAATGGAAAATCTCTTTACTAATCAACTTGCACGGGAAACCAGCCCGTATTTACTCCAGCATGCGTCCAATCCTGTAGACTGGCACCCATGGAACCAAAATGCGCTGGATCTAGCCAAGGAGAAAAACAAACCCATTTTACTCTCTATTGGCTACTCTGCATGCCATTGGTGCCATGTAATGGCACATGAGTCGTTTGAGAACGATGATACCGCCAAAATAATGAACGATCTATTTATTAGCATTAAGGTGGATAAGGAAGAAAGACCCGATCTAGATAAAATATATCAACGGGCACACCAGTTACTGACACAACGTCCCGGTGGCTGGCCACTAACTGTATTCTTGATGCCAAGCGATCAGATACCGTTTTTTGCAGGGACTTATTTTCCCAATACCGCAAAACACGGTCTACCTGATTTTGACTCGATATTAGTTCAGATGTCTGAATATTATTATAAACACTATCAAGAGTTGCAAAAGCAGAATATATCGCTAATGGAAGCAATGGCCTCCCTGCAACCTAAAGCCAGCCTATCTCACGACCCGGTCACTGAGAAATATTTAGACATTGCCAGAAACGAACTTAAAGAACGCTCGGATATGAAAAACGGAGGATTCGGAAGGGCACCAAAATTTCCACATCCATCAAGCATAGAACGTTTACTTCGGCATTGGAACCACACCCACAGGCGTGACACTGCCGCGCTGGAAATAGCCTGTTTAACCCTGGATGCGATGGGTAATGGCGGTATCAATGATCAAATAGGCGGTGGCTTTTGCCGGTATTCGACCGATGACTATTGGATGATCCCGCACTTTGAAAAAATGCTTTATGACAATGGCCCCTTGTTAGGCTTGTATACCCAAGCGTGGGTAGCCACACAAATTACTAATTACAAGGAGATTGTCAATAACACTGCCAGTTGGGTGCTCGGCGAAATGCAATCTGAGCAAGGCGGCTACTATTCTAGCCTCGATGCAGATTCCGAAGGTGAAGAAGGTAAATACTATACCTGGACACAAAAAGAGTTAAAGGATCTGCTAGACCAGGACGAACTTTTAGTATTTGGGGAACGTTTTGGAATGGATAAGGAAGCCAATTTTGAAGGAAAATGGTACCCGTACATTTTTAAGTCGATCGATGCGGTTTGTGAAGCCAATGATATGGATAGCGCTACCGTTAATTTGCATATTCAAAATGCCATCCTCAAGCTATTTAACAAGCGTGAAAAACGGATCAAGCCTGGCTGCGATGAAAAAATTCTATGTTCGTGGAACGCCTTGATGATCAAAGGAATGATCATCGCCGGCCGCCACCTGGAACAAAAACTCTATACCAATTCGGCTGAAAGAGCATTTAATTTTATCCGAGAAAACCTATGGAAAGACAATAGACTATTAGCAACCTACAAAGACAGAAAAGCACATTTAAATGCTTATCTGGATGACTATGCGTTTTTAGTCGATGCCGGTCTGGAACTGTTACAAACCCGTTGGTCGAGCGAAGATTTACAGTGGATTATGGCGTTGGCCGATGTCATGCTCGAACAATTTTACGACGAGTATAATGGCGGATTCTTTTTTACCGCCGATGATCACGAATATCTTATCGATCGTCAGAAACCGCTATCAGATGATGCAATGCCATCAGGTAATGGCATCGCCACCTATGCACTGGCTCGTCTGGGTCGATTAACCGGTGAAGACAAATACCTGCTGGCATCTGAAGAGACCATAAAACTAGCCCAACAATCAATAGCAAACTACGCCTCAGCGCATTGCGCAATGCTGCTAGGCCTTGAAGAATACTTACACCCAACAGATATAGTCATTGTCCGCGGCGCCGTCGACAATTTAGCTGCGTGGGAAAAACCAGGTATTGCACAGTACTCACCGCGTAGAATGGTATTCCTAATCCCTGAAGAGACTATTGATCTGCCCGATTCCATTGCCGAGAAAAAAATGATCGACAATAAAACAACGGCCTATATTTGCGCGGGTACTAAATGTGATGCACCCATTACCGACTTGTCCGAATTTAAAAACGCCATGAAGACAAACGCCTAACCCACATTTTCCAATGTATATCTGCTTAATCCAACAAGTAGCCCGGACTTCGCGCAGCGAACGCCGGGGAAAAGAATGCTGATCTCACCGATAACCCAAAGCCCCTATAGCCCGTCACAAGATTTTTTTGAGTGGTAACACTCAAAAAAATCTTGTGACGGGCTATTCAATGGACGTTGTTGAATAGAATGAGGATTAAACTTATTCACTTTTGTTTCCCGGCGTTCGCTGCGCGAAGTCCGGGCTACTCGCTATCGTCTTTCAATTCTTTAAGCATTTTCTTTAAAACCCGCTTGGCTTGTTGCCTTACCGACGACTTTGACTTTTTATGGGAACCGCCTTTTTTTAACAAAGCGACTACGCCACGTCTTTTTTTAATCATCATACACCTCTTGCGAAATAGTCGCTTTATTACACCGGCCTAAATAAAATATTTAGACTAGCCTTTTACACAGACAACCTGTCTTAATGTATGTTCGATAGCAACCAGGTCGTTTTGGTTTTCCATTACCTTGTCAATATCTTTATAAGCTGCCGGAATCTCATCAATGACCCCCGTGTCTTTACGGCACTCAATGCCTCGTGTTTGCTCCTCAAGGTCCGCGCGATTAAACTGACGCTTTGCCTTGTTGCGACTCATTACCCGACCAGCACCGTGTGAACAAGAGCAAAATGACTGCTTTGATCCGAGTCCACGGACAATAAATGACTTGGCACCCATGCTTCCAGGAATAATACCTAGTTCACCGTTGCCTGCCCGAATCGCACCTTTTCTGGTCACAAACACCTCTTGACCAAAATGGTGCTCCCTGGAAACATAATTGTGATGACAATTAATCGCTTCTTTAGTGGCAACAAACTCTGGAAACGATGCTTTTAGACTATCTAATATTAAACGCATCATTTCCCGCCGGTTGATCATTGCATATTCCTGAGCCCATTCCACTGCTTCAACATAGTCAGCAAAATATTCAGAACCTTCGGTAAAATAAGCAAGGTCCTTATCCGGTAAATTGTGAATATGGCGACCCATGTCTTTTTTCGCCAGATTAATAAAGTACCTGCCAATGCAATTACCGATGCCCCGGCTACCAGAATGTAACATCACCCAGACATTCTGATTTTCATCGAGACATAGCTCGATAAAATGATTGCCACCACCCAATGTCCCTAATTGCTTGGGCCAGGTTGTACCAAAATTTTTCAGCATTTTCAGTAACGCCGGATGTTTTTGCACCACCGACTCAATACCGTTAGTCAACGCACGCACAGTAGAATTTTTTGCCCGTTGACGTTTATGCATATTAAATCCAACAGGAATATTTTCTTCAATTATATTCCGTACTTTTTTTAAATTATCCGGCAGTTGATCTGCTCTAACCGATAAACGTACCGCATTCATTCCACAACCTATATCAACACCGACTGCGGCTGGAATAACTGCTTTTAGTGTTGGAATCACTGAACCCACTGTCGCACCTATTCCCAGATGAACATCGGGCATAGCCGCTATATGGCTATGTATCACTGGCAGATGAGAAATATTAATCAACTGCTCAAGTGCACCATGGTCTATATCGTCGGTAAATATTTTCACCGGTACTCTACCTTTTGTAATCACTCTTTTGATTGGCATAACGTAACCTTTTATTTAAACACCGTCGTCGTTTTATTTTTCAAACAGACATAAAAAAACCCTGCTAGTTTCCAGGGTTCATTGAGAATATCACACACAGTCTCGCGCCACTTTAATACCTGGAAGATCATTTGTCTTCCAAACACGATGTGTTTTGAAGACAGCTAGATTTTATGAATAAGTCGCTGATTCAAGTGTTTTCTCCAAATTAAATTCAATGTTAACGGGGTGTGTATTTTACATAGATAGCAGCCCATGTCAATACGCATATACAATAATTTTATTGCTAATTAAAAAGATTGCCCAACCCCCGTTTGAATCGGCCGATCAGACGAATACTTGGAGCCGCATTGAGGCCTAAATGCAAATAGGCGTTTTTTTCCCGACGCAGTATCAGAAAATAAACCACAAGACATATTCATTATGCTATTTTCAGCCGCGACTTCCGGGCATTCAAGTGTCTCGATCTTTGCAGGTGTTATTACTTCGATCCTATTGACCAATCCCTGTTTATCGATTTTTACATAATGTGGGTCATCCCAGCGATTTTCTTTATTGGCATAATCTGGATAAGCGGCAATGATATGTTGACCTGCAACTGCTTTGACTCTGGCATCAACAGGCATAGGCCACTTATTTATAATGTCACCATTCTTCGACAATTCATAAGCCCAGGCAGGATTGAATTTTTGGCTGTTAATGGGAATGCTGTGTATACATTGCGAATAAACTTCACCACAAACGTGTGACTGCGTATTTTCAACTTGTAAACCTGGTTTTACAAATAAATCCATAACAACACAATCTTGTGCCCAGACAGGGAACGGTAAAACAATAAAAAACAAAAATATACTGCGTACTACCATATTTAATTTCTCCGAATAATTTAGCGCTATTGCCTATAAACGTGGTAAATTACACTAATAGTGGCCACTTGCTTATTGTAATTCGCTACAATGCCCTTATCAACTACAACTTTTTATTGAACCCTATGCCGACGGCTAAAGAGTTTGAAGCACGGATTCGTGCGAATCCTGAGAACGATGAAGATTATCTGGTTTATGGTGACTGGCTTCAAGAGCAGGGCCACCCGCGCGCTTATCTGATCGCATTGCAACGCGCAAATTCACTAGCTCCAAACAACAAGCGACTTCGAGGCGAACTGGCATCCGTTCTACCCGGCCAATGCAAATAACTACTGAAAAAGCGAGTAAACTTTACGAGGAATACGTTGAAAATTTTGATGAACCGCGCGCTCAAGCAATGGTCGGCACAGCCATCGCTTACTGCCACCAAGGCGAAGAAGATAGCGCTAAAGAAATTCTGGAGATAGTTATTAGCTCGGAATGCAACGACCCCATTTTGAACATGTGCAAGCATGTCTCGCGGTATTGGCAGGCGATACAGCATCTGTCCAAGAAGCGCTTGAACGCGCGCAAGCCGCAGACTATGTCGAGATGCGCTTATGCAAACACGAAGATCCGCTGCTTGCAAATATCGCAAACACCTGAAAACTTAAAAATTGTCGCGATCATAGTGACTGTTATAACGACCGCTGCGGTTATAACCCTCTTTATTGTATCCGTGCTGATCATAACCAAACCTATCGAAATGCGGAATTGTATGACGTGTATGATGATGACTATGATCACTAGTATTTACAGTGCTGTGGTGGTGGTCATGGTGATACTCATCACCCGCCACTACGTTTCCGGTGAAAGTAAAACTCAATACAATAAAAGTACTACCAATAAATGTTAATATAGATTTGTGATTCATTAAATTCTCCTTGTCAACAATGGCCACTCCAGAACAGTTTTTTATCAGCACCTCGATTCATTTTATAAATAAACCTGAATTATAAGTACTCGTTCACCCGTTAATTTTTTGATCTGGGGTCTATTATCTGTCGTGTCTAATAACGCTATGGTTCAATATAATTTCCAATAAATATACTATACCCTACTGCTATTCCGTTAACTTCAAATCGTCACTCTAGACTTGTCCCGGTATCCGGAAAGTTGTTGAAAACACTGGATAATGCAGCGAATTTTTGTTAACGGGACAGCAATGATTATACCCATATATATCATTGAGAGTACTATAATTTTATTACTACAACAATCATTATTCTATATTTCTTCTATGTCAGGGAATCGTTTTTTTCGAATTTTCACTAATCACCTATCTTGTTTGATCGTTTGCATTCGCTTTATGGTATCCATATAAACTCCAGTCGCGTTTAAATCGCTGACCGTCAAACCTAGATGATGTATAGTTAGAATATCCGCTAATTCCCTCGCATTCGACGTAATGACACCTGCTCGCCAGCGATACCCCAGTTATCGGTATCAACCTCATCAATAACGACGACTGTAGTAGCAGGATTTTTGCCGAGCACTTTTTGAAGTAACTCTGTCACACCGGAAATAAGCGCTGCCTTTTTCTCAGAAGTCACGCTTTCGTTTGTTATCTTAATATTTACATATGGCATTAGATATCTCTCTTTTTAAAAACTAACGTTAACAATAGCTGTTTCCATTTAACTGTATGTTCACCATGATTAATTGTTGTGCTCTCGATTTTTAATTCTACTCAGACCGACAGGCGTTACACCTAAATAGCGGGCAATATCATTCTGAGTCACTGTTTCCAGGAGTTTTGGGGATGCTTCTACCAATAAATGATAACGCTCCTCGGCAGACAGACACAGGAATTCAAATTCCCGCTTCTCTTTTTTCATAGCAAGGCCGAGCAATAACTCAATTATTTTATTAGCGATTTCATGATGCTTTTGACTGTATTCATAAAGCTTTGCAAAGGGTATTTTTATTAGAATAGTAGCCTCTAAGCAAATAAGACTGAATGAACACCCCCCCTCTGAATAAGCCGAAGTCAAACTACAGATCGTGTCCTCGGGCAGGATAAATGATTTTACTGATTCCTTACCCTTTTTTGACGTGTAATACGCCTTAAGCAATCCGGATTGAACACGATAGAATGATCTGTCCGAGTCACCTTGTACAAAAATATGCTCGTGTTTGGCTTTTTCTATCGTTTTTCCTTCCAATCTCAATAATTCATAAAAATCCATCAATTTTAACCTGAGTTAATGCCTGCAAATTTAATTGTACTTACTATGTAGCGTATAGACAAACAATGGCAATGTCAGCAGGAATTATACCGATGATAATCAAGAAAAAACGAATTGTAATTACCGGCGGCACTTCCGGTATAGGCTATGAAATGACAAAACAGCTTTCCCCTCACAATGAAGTGATCGTTATTGCTAAAAGTACCGACAAGCTCCATACGCTTGGTCAAGAATTTGAAAATATTGTCGGCTATCAGGCCGATTTATCCAACCTTAAAGAAGTCGAAACGGTTACTGACACCATCATCAAGCGCTTTGAGACAATTGACATACTCATTAACAATGCTGCGGTTCAATACACCCCGACATTTCTGGATAACAACTTTGTCTATGAAAACATATCCAGGGAGGTTACCTTGAACTTTACCAGTGTCTGTAGCCTGTCTTATCTGTTTTTGCCAGCATTGCTACATAACCATAAGGCTATAATTCTAAACATAAACTCAGGGCTTGCGCTGACACCAAAAACGTCATCTGCTATCTATTGTGCTAGCAAAGGCGCAGTAAATATCTTTTCCCAGTCACTACGTTATCAGCTAAAAAAAACAAATATCAGTGTGCAACAAGCATTTCTGGAACTGGTTGCCACGGCAATGACTGTGGGTAGAGGAAAAAATAAAATGTCAGCTCAAAAGGCAGCATCCAAGATCATTCATGGTATCGAGCACGACATTACTGATCACGATATTGGCAAGGTAAAGATTCTTAGACTCTTACTACGTTTTCTGCCTGCTATAGCGAAAAATATTATGAAGAAATATTAACAGAATTCTAATTATGTTAATGCGGAACGGGCTATCGTTCCGACTAGTGCTATCAGAAAATACCCTAGGCATTTTACTGCGCAACAAAGCGCAGCGTCCAGCCAAGAGTTAGCAAAGCTCGCGGTTGATTTGCGAAACATCATTGCCAAATTTAAACTCTAAAATTCAACTATAAACCTTCAATTAAACGTCATCGATTCAATCATCACTCAAAAATTTAATCAGACAAACTAAAATCACCCTGAAAATTCGCCTTATAAAGACTCTCAAATTCGGCATGGGTAAAGCGATGATTCTGGGTACCGTGCTTCTCAACCTTTATTGATCCCATCAATGCCGCGACACGTCCTGTCGTATCCCAATCCAAGCCTTTAGATAATCCGAAAATCAACCCGGCCCGATACGCATCACCACACCCAGTTGGATCAACCACGCCTTGCGGTTTTGCTGACGGAATCTCCAAACGTTTTTCTTTTGTGTAAATCACTGAACCTTCAGCACCACGGGTAACAATAACCGCTTCACAATGCTCAGCCACCTCATGAGGAGACTTGCCAGTACGTTCCTGAATTAATTGCGATTCATAATCGTTAACCGCCACCCAGGTTGCCTGATCAATAAACTGGTTTAAATCATCCTTATTATACATCGGTAAACTTTGACCCGGATCAAATATAAAAGGGATACTCTTTTCCTTAAATTGTGTGGCATGATCGATCATGCCCTGTCGGCCATCAGGCGAAACAATTCCCAGCGTAATCTCGCTAGCATCATCAACACTGTTTAAATGAGACTCGCCCATCGCCCCTGGATGAAAAGCCGTTATCTGGTTATCGTCCAGATCAGTGGTGATAAACGCCTGCGCTGTATAAGTATTGTCGACTACTTTAATATGCGTTCTATCGATACCACATTGATCCATCCAGTCAGAATAGACACTAAAATCGCGGCCAACCGTGCCCATGGGTTTGCATTTGACCCCAAGCAAATTAAGATTGTAGGCAATATTCCCGGCACAACCACCAAACTCTTTGCGCATGTCCGGCACCATAAAAGAAACATTTAGCATATGTACTTTATCTGGAAGAATATGGTTTTTAAACTTGTCTGGAAATACCATAATGGTATCAAATGCAAACGATCCACATACTAAAGCTGTCATTTTATTTCCTATGATTATTTCAATTTAATAATACGATTAACCAAACAACGATAAATCCGATAAAGCTGGTCATAACCGCCGCCGCCGCCAGGTCTTTGGCCCGACCTGAAAGCGCATGAATTTCGCCGCCGAATCTATCGACCACGGCCTCAATAGCTGAATTAAGTAACTCAGTCACTAGCACCAGTATCATGACAATGATCAAGATAGCCTTTTCTAAAGCGGATTCCCCTAACCATAATGCCACCGGCACCAGGATGATAAATCCAAGCAATTCCTGGCGAAATGCCGCTTCATATTTAAACGCTGCTTTCCAGCCTGCCAATGCATATAACATGGCATGATAAATTCTGCTTAGTCCCTTTCTACCCGGCTTCATAAATGTTTAGTTTGCCCCTTTATTCTTTGTCACCTTTCCACACTAGATCCAGTTGCCTGGCCGCGCGTACGTCATCCAGACGTTTGACGGGTAAGGTATGCGGTGCGCCCTTTAACAATTCCGGACTGGATTTCGCCTCATCATTGATCGCACACATGGCATCAATAAATCCATCGAGGGTTTCCTTGCTTTCGGTTTCGGTCGGCTCGATTAACAAGCATTCCGGAATCAATAGTGGGAAATAAGTCGTCGGCGCATGCATCCCGTAATCAAGCAAGCGCTTGGCATAATCCATTGCATTGGTACCATAATCTTTTGTCTGTCGCTTTAGAGTAACGATAAATTCATGCGTCGCCCGGCGCTCTGGATAAGCCAGATCAAAGCCTTTTTCCTGCAAACATTTCATCAAATAATTAGCGTTGAGTACAGAGAAATTAGCGACGCGCTCCATGCCTTCTCTGCCAATTAGCCGCGCATAGATATAGGCCCGTATTAACACACCAGCATTACCCATAAACGCTGACAAGCGTCCAATGGATTGAGGGACATCGGTTTCATCCAGCCAACGATAATTTTCGCCTTCTTTCGCCACCATCGGTATCGGTAAAAAAGCTTGCAAGCGCTTATTAACACCTACCGGGCCAGCCCCTGGACCACCACCACCGTGTGGCGTCGAGAATGTTTTATGTAAATTCATATGAATCACATCAAAGCCCATGTCACCCGGTCGTACTTTGCCCAGTATTGCGTTCAGGTTGGCACCGTCATAGTAAAGCAACCCGCCCGCCTCGTGAATGGTCTTGGCAATCGCCAGGATATCGCGTTCGAAAACGCCCAAGGTCGACGGGTTTGTTAACATCAATCCAGCCGTTTGCGGTCCGGTGGCTTGCTTTAACGCTGCAAAATCTATATCGCCGCTATTAAGCGTTGGAATTTCCCGAATCTTGTAACCACACATCACTGCTGACGCGGGATTGGTGCCGTGCGCCGCGTCCGGTACCAGAATCTCATTTCTGGCCGAATCATTACGGCTATCATGATAGGCTTTGATCATGGCAATCCCGGCAAACTCTCCCTGAGCACCAGCGGCGGGTGTCAGTGAAACGGCATCCATGCCCGTTACCGCTTTAAGTATTTCCTGTAAATCAAACAAACAAGCCATAAAGCCCTGACTTAAATTATCATCTGCGTACGGGTGTCTGGCAAGAAAGCCTGGTAGCATCGCTAATGAATTGCAAGCACGCGGGTTGTACTTCATCGTGCAAGAACCGAGTGGATAGAACTGGGTATCAATGGAAAAATTCTTTTGCGATAAACGCGTATAGTGGCGTACCACTTGCATTTCTGATACTTCAGGTAACCCAATCGGGGTTTTTCTTAACAGGTTTTCTGGTAGTTTAAGCGCAGCCGTCTCGCTGGATAACTGCGACAGATTAACACGACCCGCTCTGGATTCTTCAAAAATCAACATAGTCTTATTGTGTCATTGATAATGCTTTGTCGTAATCCGGCTCCTGGGTGATTTCTGGAACCAACTCTGTGTAAACAACCTTGTCGTCTTCATCCAGTACGACAACCGCACGCGTTACCACACCGGCTAAAGGTCCATCGCTGATCAACACACCATAATCATTACCAAAATCCTTTGATCGCATCATGGATAACGAGGTCACAGATTTGAGTTTTTCGTTGCCGCAGAAACGTCCCATCGCGAAGGGTAAGTCAGCGGAGATTACCAGCACTTCCAGATCTTCTCTGTCTTTGACAGCATCATTAAACTTTTTAGTGGAAATAGCACAGACATCGGTATCAAGACTGGGTACAATATTAAGCAATTTCTTTTTACCTTTATAATCCGCGAGTGTACGATCCGCAAGCGCACCGTCAACCAAGCTAAAATCCGGCGCCGATGTTCCGATACCGGGTAATTCACCAACTGTATTTACTTCACTACCTTTTAATGTCACTTTAGCCATAAGAGTTTCTCCATAAAACGCTGTCTTTTAATTTAAACACTAAATTTTCGGTTGGGTCGGACACTTTATCTATCCCTGTTTGCCTAAAATCCTACTGAGATGATCGGCATAGAGACTAAGATCCTTTTCGGTCTTGGTCTCGGTCACACAAACTAAAAGCGATTCGCCGAGTTCAGGATAATCATTGACCAATGAAAATCCTGCAGCAATATTTTGCGCGGTCATCGCCCGTAATACTGTCGACACAGGTGCATCGAGCGAGTAAACAGTTTCATGAAAATTTGCCCCGCTAAAGCGTTTACTGATACCGGGTACTGTTTCAAGTCGACGATGTAAAGCCTGCGTGTTTTCAATACTGCGCATGGCAACCTGTTGCAGACCTTTGCTCCCCATCAATGCCATATAAATGGTGGACGCGGTTACCATTAATCCCTGGTTAGTACATATATTGGAAGTCGCCTTGGATCGACGAATATGTTGTTCCCGGGCTTGTAAGGTCAGGCTGTATCCTGGTTTATTATCCAAATCGACGGTTCGGCCAATAATACGCCCCGGCATTTGCCTGACATAGGCCAGTTTGGCACACATATATCCATAATAAGGGCCACCCGATGACAGCGGAATTCCCAATACCTGGCCGTCACCACAACTAATATCAGCACCGGTCTCACCCCACTCACCCGGTGGCTTTAACACAGCCAGTGTCATCGGATTACAAACCGCGATCACCATGGCATCTTTTGAGTGTGCCCAATCGGTCAGTGCATCTACGGCTTCGAGTTGGCCAAAAAAGTTCGGCTGGGAGATTACCAGCGCTGAAAACGCTTGTTCATTATCATACAAGCTATCGGCAATGGTACCGGTCTGCGCATTATATTCAACTTCAACAATTTCGATACCTTGATTGCTAACGATGGTTTTAAGGGTTTTTCGATAGTGTGGATGTAGACAGGTCGGTACCAATATTCGCTTGGACTTGTTTTTTCTATTGGCTCGAATTGCCATGAGTCCGGCTTCGGCAAGTGCTGATGCGCCATCATAAAGCGAAGCATTTGATACTTCCATTGCGGTAATATTTGCTATCATGGTCTGGTATTCGTATAGCAACTGCAACGTTCCCTGGCTGGCTTCTGCCTGATAAGGCGTATAAGCCGTATAAAATTCTCCGCGCGTCGCAATTTGCCATACCGCCGCTGGAATATGGTGCTCGTAGGCACCGGCACCGATAAAACACGCGGGTCGGCCATCGCTATCAGCCAAATCATGCATCAATCTGGACACATCCATTTCACTTAACCGGGACGGGACAGAATCGGGTGTGGACGATTTTAATTCCGGTGCAATTTCATCAAACAATGTTTCAATGTTATCGACGCCTATGGTATCAAGCATCGCTTTTATTTCACTATCGGTATGGGGAATATAGGGCATGTTAAACCTGTATGATAACTAGTGATCTTCAGCTTGTAGTTTTGATTGATAAGCCTCGGCATCGAGCAGGGCATTAAGTTCGTCGACGTTTGCTGGTTTGAATTTAATAATCCAACCGTCACCATAAGGGTCTAAATTTATCGCTTCTGGACTATCAGACAAAGCGGTATTGATTGCGACAATTTCACCGGCCACTGGTAAATAAATATCATTGGCAGTCTTGACCGATTCAACCACACCGCACTCACCGGCGGCATCAATAGAAATGCCCGTATCCGGCATTTCGACATACACCATGTCGCCAAGCTGCTCTTGGGCAAAATCAGTAATGCCAAGAACCGCTAACTCGTTATTTTCCAATCGAATCCACTCATCTGTTTTGGTATATTTCAAATCTGAAGGGACTTCACTCATAGTCTTTTCCTACTATTAAATACAGTTAAATACAGCTAAATACATGATTTACCGTTGCGCACAAACGGTGCCTTAACAATTTTTACCGGCAGTATCTTGCCACGAATTTCTACAGTACAATCGATTTTAGCCTCACTGGGTATTCTGGCGAAGGCAATCGATTTACCCAATGTAGGTGAATAAGACCCACTGGTAATTTCACCACTACCGACACCGGCAATGGTAACCTTTTGATGATCCCGTAATATGCCTTTATCTTCCAGCAACAAACCAACCAGTTTTGCTTTGGGTTTATTGGCACGCTGGCGTTCCAACGCTTGTCGACCAATAAAATCTCTTGTTTCCGGTTCCCAGGCAACCGTCCAGCCTAAACCAGACTCCAGCGGTGTTACGCTATCATCCATATCTGCGCCATATAAATTCATTCCTGCTTCCAAACGTAACGTATCCCGCGCACCGAGTCCAATGGATGGCACGTCACTCGCCAATAATTTTTTCCAAATCTGTACGACCGCGTTGGCTTGCAGAATTATCTCAAACCCATCTTCACCGGTATAGCCAGTACGGGCAATAAAAATATCTTTACAGATAACTGCGTTAAAAGGTTTTAGGTCACGAATTGCCTTCGCGGTTTCACCCGCGAATATCTTCGCCAGATAGTCTTCTGCTTTGGGCCCTTGCACTGCTATCATCGCCAGTTCGGGCCTTTCAGTTATGGTGACACTATAGGACTGAGCCTGCTGATTGATCCACTCAATATCCCGGTCCCGGGTCGCCGCATTAACCACCATCCGGTACCAGTCTTTATTCATAAAGTAGACAATCAAGTCATCAATGACACCACCTTTTTCAGTGAGCATACAGCTATACAAAGCTTTGCCCTCAGATTTTAAACGGCCAACATCATTGGCTAGCAAGGTTTGCAGAAAACGCTGGGCATCCTCCCCTTCAACATCAACGACCGTCATATGCGAGACATCAAACATACCTATCGCTTGTCGCACTTTATGGTGTTCCTGTACCTGGGAACCATAGTGAATTGGCATGCTCCAGCCGGAAAAATCTACCATCTTTCCACCTGATTCAACATGGAGCTCATATAAAGGAGTTTGTTTCAGCATACCCTACCTCTGCCTGCTTAGATCAAAAATAATAACGAGTAGCCCGGACTTCGCGTAGCGAACGCCGGGGAAAAATAACCCCCGTAAATTCTACAACCTCCTGCCTGAGGTATACCTGATATTTCTCGCTTTGTTATTGTCACCATGTTCGTTTACCCGGCGTTCGCTGCGCGAAGTCCGGGCTACTGTCTACCAGTATAGTGCGCACAAAAAAGCGGTGACTAGCCTATTTGGGCTAGTCACCGCTCCTCTGTCCTATAAACCTGAGAGATTGATTATCCAAATAGAAAATTGGATAATTGCCCCGTCGGTGGACTATTATAGTCACTCTCCAGAGTCAACTTGTCCACCATGGTCCTTTTGCCTGAGCGTTTCCGAGCGGGTGTTGCGCCTTCGGCTCCCGGGTTAACGGGATCTCCCACAGTGAGTCATTAGTTGAGCCGATACTATACCCCCTTCAAAGAGATGAGGCTAGCTGATTTCGATTACCTCTCATTAGTAACCATAAAGCTGGCAAACTTGCGATAAGTAACATTAATGCGGCGGGTGCCGCCGCTTCCATCATTTCTTCATTGGCCTGATGAAAGATAACAACAGGAAGTGTTTCATATCCTAACCCCAAAACCAATGCTGCTGGAAGTTCTTTTAGCGCATCAATAAACACTAGGACCCAGGCACTTATCACTCCTGGTTTTATAATCGGTATTACCACACGTTTCATATTTTGTAATGGCGAGGCTCCCAGAATTCTTCCTGCCTGCTCAGTGGAAGGCGTTAACTGTTGAAGCGCCGATTCCTGTGATTGTGTCGCCAACGGCAAGTAACGTATCACCACCGCGATAACCCATGCCAATAAAAATAAAGCAGTAACCATCTGACCAAAAAACATTAACACCATGACCGAGGTTCCAATGGCAACGACGGGACCCGGCAATACAAATCCGACATTGGAAAAGTGCATTAACGCACCACTCATCATATTGCGCTTGCGGGTATGATAATAGGCAATCGGGAAGGCCAGCACCAAAGCAACGGTTGCCACCACTGCCGCCATAACAAATGAATTGAGTGCGTTTACCCATACGCCTTTGCTGGCGCTACTACTTGCCCAATAAACAATACTCTCGGTCACGATCAATGCCACCGGCACGAATACACTAAAAAAAACGATCAGACCAATCCAACTCCAGGCAAAGACTAGCTTAATTCCCGTTAGCTCTTTTAAATAACGCCGATCGATCGCTTTGCCTGATGCAAAATATCTTTGTCGACTCCGAAAAAAACGTTCAATCACTAAAAACGAAAACGCCATAACCACAAGAATGACACTTAAGGCCGCAGGTAACGATAAATCTGCCCGGTTTCGCGAATATTGGCGGTAAATTTCAGTGGTAAATGTTTCGTACTGGAGTGTGCGCACCGCGCCAAAATCAGAGATGGTATGCAAAACCACGATCGCCAGCGACGCGGCAATTGCCGGCCGCAACATCGGCACGTTGACCCGCCAAAAAACTTCAGAAGCCGTTGCGCCGTGGATATAGGCCGCCTCTTCCAGAGACTGGGTGGATTTAATTAACGCCGCCCGAACCAGTAGGAATACATAAGAAAAACCAGCAAGAGACAATACCATGCAAGTCGCAATTAAATCGGAAATTTGCGAGACAATGTCGCTGTCACCCGTAAGCCAAGCCCACACTGAACTAACCCATTTCAACAGCCAACTATTGATTATGTATTCGTTCCAGAACTGTGCTAACCAATATAACCAGCCATTCTCAGATAACAAGCGGATATAAATATCCGCATAAACATAAGTTGGAATGGCCAACGGTAGAACCAGCAACCAAACAATGATCCCCGACCCTTTAAAACGATATCGTGTGGAAATCCATGCCGCTGATACCCCGAGAATCGTCGTTACCAGTGCAACGGCAACGGCCAGCTTGACCGTTTGCCAAAGTAACTCCGGTGCCCGGGTGCCCCAAAGATTAGACCATCTTTCTGCTTCGAGTTTTCCACCATTACTTAAAATCAACAACAACGGCGTCAACACCAAAAGCACAACAAAAAACGCAGAGAACGCCGATAGAGAAAATTTATTTCGATATGTTTTTAATAACACTGAAGAATATCCCCATCTTTCCAGTCTTCAGTAGTTAGCCAACTGCCGTCTGCATCACTCACCGACTATTACGACAAACAGTGTCAGAGAGTGATAACTGAAACCTGTCACTAACACTTAATACAATCCTACTTTTTCAATCAAATTTAGCGTTTTATTACGCATTTTACCCAAAGACGACATCGGAAACTTGGACACCTTGTAATTCTTTGGAATCATTTTTGGCACCGCCGCATCTTTTAATACCGGGTATTCCCTATTACCTTTGGAAAAAACCTCTTGCCCCTCTTTAGACAACAAGTACTGTAGTAACTGCTGCACCTGTTTAGTTTTCTTAGTGTATTTAACGATTGCAAATCCGGAGATATTCCACGCAACCCCCATGCCTTCTTCGCCTTGATCAGGCAAGATGATTTTAATCGGAGCTTTTGGGTGCTTGTCGAGATGCCGGTAGATATAATAGTGATTGACAAGACCAATCCACCTTTTACCCTTAGCAACATCTTCTACGATTTTACTATGCTTATTATAAACTTTTCGTATGGTATTTTTTTTTAACCCTTGGAGAAACGCCAGCGTTTTTTTGTCCCCCGCTAGCGCCTGATAAACAGAAAGACCGGCGATAAAACTGTTATTGGCACTGTCGGTAATCGCCACTTTTCCAAGCAATCTTGGATCGGCCAGGTCAAACACCGATTTAATAAATCCCAGTTGCTTTTCATATTTGCTATTGATAACCAGTACCCTGGCACGTGCAGATAATCCCACCCAAGTATTATCTGTTGCCCGATAATTTTTATCGATCCCCTGGAGAGTCTCTTTACTAATGGGCTTAAATAAACCCATATCACTACCAATCTGCAGAATGCCGGCATCGTTACTGATAAAGGCATCTACTTTGGTATTTTTTCCTTCCAACTTGATTCTATTAATAAGCGCAGTCGATTTTGAATTTAATAGGTAGACTTTTATTCCGGTTTTTTTGCTAAATTCATCCATCACCGGCCGTACAAATTTTTCATGACGACCTGAATACACCACCAGCCCGTCTTTGCCCCAGGCGTTAAAAGTAAATACTAATATTAATAAAAATAATAACTTACCACGTTTTTTTATCATGATTTTCCTGATGTCTAAAATTTTTGATTAATGTTTATCTAAACGCTATTCACATTGATTCACTTCTATATATTATAGGTTAATACCCTAGATCTAAATGATAATAATTATCATTAACAAATGCAACAATATTATTTTATGCTAATATACTATATTTATATAGAAGCAGACGGTCCTATACCAGTTCTACCCTTACACACAATCTGATATGCTACCTGATTAATAGCCTTACTTGTTTTGTGCTCTAGCAATAACTGGCATGTCAACTGACTCTCCCATCGCTTGCCGCATAACCATTTTTTGAATTAAGCCTGATTTGCTCGCCACGCCTAATCCTAAAGCCGCTATTTTTCTGATAAATAAGTGCTTGGATCCGAAGGTACGTTTAAACATATCCATCGCGCCCATCATCAGCAGATTTTCCCCTTTTCTGCGCCGCTCATACATCCTTAAATAGCGATAATCTTTCCAGTCTTTATTGAGATTTTTGGCAGCCAATAAAATCTCTGAAAGCACCGCCGCATCCATAATTCCCAGGTTGACACCCTGACCCGCAAGCGGGTGAATGGTATGGGCAGAGTTGCCTGCCAAAGCAATACCTGGACGTGTATATTCCCGCGAATGTGCTAACGACAATGGAAATGCATAACGTTTGCTAATCAAACGTGTCTTTCCCAGTTTATACTCAAATGCTTTTTCGAGTGCCTGTTCAAATGCCGGCGAATCCAGTGCTAATAGTTCGTCTGCACGCAAATCGTCTACTGACCAGACGATGGAGCTCTTGTTATTGTCTAATGGTAAAAACGCTAGCGGTCCGGTTTGCAAAAAACGTTGTGACGCTGTCTTGTTGTGACTGTATTCTGTTTGTACCGTGGCAACAATGCCTTTCTGATTATACGACCATCCGACATTCTTGATGCCTGCATATTGACGAACAATAGAGTCATTACCGTCGGCACCCACTAACAAGCCGGTGACGATACTATTGCCATCAGCAAAGTTAATCTGCGATCCCTGCGGGTGCTTGTTAAAGTGACTGACCTGGCGATTACAATAAAGATCAACGTTGTTTCTTGACTGAAGTAATCGATAACTTGCCGCCAAAATAACTTTTTGTTCAATAATAGATCCCAGTTTTAATTGATATAAATCAGCGCTATCGAACGCTAGTCGCTTATTCGAACTTTGCTCCCAAACCTCGATACGTTGAAAATCAGATACCCTCATTGCTTCAATCGATTGCCAGAGTTGCAGATGACGAAAAACGTTCTCACTGGCGATATTGATAGCGAATACCCGACTGTCATACTCAAGATTGTTTTGCCCAGCAGATTTTAACAAGTTATCAACATCAAGCGTGTCGATAACCGCTATATGTAAATCTGTATGCTCGGAAATAAGGCAGGCAAAAATAGTGCCGACAACATTGCCACCGACAATAGCGATATCATATAGTTTAGTCATAATCTAATCTCGGCATTCGACCACTCAACCCCATCGCCCGCCGGGCGAGCATCGTACTTACCCCTGGAATAACATCAAGCAACAACATCCCGGCACTTCGCACCAGTTGCACCGGCTTGAATCGATAAGTAAACAACAACGCAAGCGTATCCGTCGAATGTATCACGCGCTTATAATCACGCTGGCGTGCCTGCTGATAGCGCTGCAGTATCGACTGACTACCAATATCTAATCCATTTAAACCGGCCTCAAGAAGCAGTTCAGCCAAGGTCATCACATCTCTGACGCCAAGGTTAAATCCCTGTCCGGCGACCGGATGAAGTGTATGTGCGGCGTTGCCAACTAACGCGATTCTCTCTGTTGCGCCGGGTTTAACCTGCACTAACTTTAAGGGATAAGCAGTGCGCTGGCCTGTTCGTTGTAGGGTTCCTAACCTTAAACCAAAACAGGCCTGAAGTTGTTGTAAAAATTCAGCGTCTGGCAGCTTCATAATACTATCTGCCTGGGATGGCGAAACCGTCCAGACAACCGAGCAACGTGATTGCGCATCTTCACCGGCAACAAAATCTGGCAAAGGCAAAAATGCCAATGGACCAGCATCGGTAAAGCGTTCGTAGGCAATATTATTATGCGGGTACTCCGGTGTGACATTACAAATAATGGCTGTCTGCTGATAATCTTTTTCTGACGTTTCCATCACTGTCCATTTTCGCACCGAAGACTCGGCACCATCGGCCGCGATAACCAGTTTTGACTGAATCGTCCTATTTATATTATCTAAACTGATTGCCGTCAAACGCTGACCATTCTCCTGGGTAATGCCCGTCACTAGCGCAGGTGATATTATTTTAATATTGGATGCCGCTTGCAAACGTCGATATAAAGCCTGCCCAAGCAAGCGGTTTTCGATAACATAACCCAGTGCGGCAACACCCAGTTGCTGATGATCTAACTGAGCAACGCCTAAGCGACCACGCTGGGAAATATGAATCGAACTGATTTTTTCTGCGTTTTTGCTAATCGACGACCACAAACCAATATTTTCAAACAAGACGCGAGTACCATAAGCCAGCGCGACACTACGGTCGTCATAACTACCGTAATTAAGCTCACTATGCACATGCTTTTCGACCACAGCAACCTTGAGGGATGTATCTGCCAGCGCACAAGCCAAGCTGGCACCAACCAGACCGCCACCGATGATGAGCAGATCAAATTGCGTATCGATTTCCAATTAATTATGCCCTACTAACGACTCTAGCTCACTAACCTCTTTAGGAATCTTCGACGTTATCACTTCGTGCCCTGTCTTGCTAACCAATATATCGTCCTCGATACGTATTCCGATATTCCACCATTTTTTAGCAACGCCTCGACTATTTGCCGGAATATAAATACCCGGTTCGACGGTAAGCATCATACCGGGTTCAAAGCGGCGCCAGCGACGATTAATTTTATAATCACCAACATCATGCACATCCATCCCCAACCAGTGTCCGGTACCATGCATAAAAAACTTTTTAAACGATTCAGATTTAATTATTTTTTCCGGCTCACCTTTTAGCAATCCGATTTTTAACAATCCCCTAACAATCACCTTAACGGCCATTTTGTGGGGTGCGTTCCATAAATTCCCCGGCTTTACCTGCTTGATAGCTGCCTTTTGAGCCTGCAATACAATTTCATATATCGCTTTCTGCTCTTTGCTGAATCTTCCGTTAATCGGAAATGTTCGGGTAACATCGGCTGCGTAGCAATTAACCTCCGCACCGGCATCAATCAACAACAGATCACCGTCATTCATCGCCTGGTTATTATTTATATAGTGTAGAACACATGAATTTGCACCTGAACCAACAATACTCTGGTATGCGAACGTGGCACCTGCCTTATTAAAAACATGCTGAATATCGGCAGCCACTTCGAATTCCATTTGACCGGGTCGCGCTGTACGCATCGCCTGAATATGAGCCTCAGCGGTAATTTTAGCTGCCCGTCGCATGGTTTTAATTTCGCCGCTGCTTTTGATAAGCCGCATTTCATTTAACAAGGCAGCAACATCACAAAACGCGACCGGTGCCTTGACACCCATCCGGTTCTTAACACGCAGCCGATTCACCCATGAAAATATCTGGCTGTCGAAATTACTATTGCGTCCATACATACTATACAGTGAGGTACATCCATCGAGTAGCTCTGGCATTTTATTGTCAAGCATTTCGATTGGAAAAGCTTCATCAATCGCGTAATCCCGACAGACACCCTCCGGTCCTGCTCTGGCACCGGTCCAGATCTCCTGCTCAGGATTTCTGTCCTGACAAAACATAATGCTGCGCGCAGTTTTTCCCGGCAACAGAACTAACACCGCGTCCGGCTCGTCAAACCCGCTGAGATAATAGAAATTACTGTCGGGGCGATAGGGATATTCGACATCTGCATTACGCAATAAATGTGGTGGTGCCATCACGATCGCCACTGATCCGGCACCCATTAACTTCATCAATCGTGACCTTCGTTGCGCAAATTCCTTAAGATTTATCATCGATTATTTCCGAGTTTGTTAAACATGAACTATCTTGAATTCTATTCGCTGGTAAATCTAATGCGGCATCGAATCACCCACCTCAGCTGCATCACCACGATAAAACTCCTGAATATACAATGCACTCATCCTGACAAATTCAAGCAATTCAAAAAAATCTCGTTCATTGTCTTCTGAGCTCACCACCGCTGAGTCACTCACTTGAGCGATTTTGGAAATATCAGCGAGCACTTCGGATACTTCTGAAGATTCGCTAACGCTGGACAAGGACAACCCGCCTACACCCAGGCCATATAGAAACCCCTGACACCAGCTTTTTAACTCAGCAACACGAAGCGATATATCGGTATCGTCATCGGCCAACAGCATCGAAAATTCAAAATTCGGGTCGCCAAGATCAGCATTGACTGCTTCGGCGAGTGCTTCGAGCGTATCAGTCAATTGCACCATATTAGCAGGATCAAAATCAGCATCTTCGCTAAACAAGGCCGATTGAATACTGCCAACAGGGAGTGTATTTGCTATTGCTAAAATGCCGCAGAATAGTCCGTGACATTCGGGTGCACCGATAATCGCGCCAGCATCGGCTAAGGCATCTTGTAATATTTGATACTGCATTTATATTTTCGAACCCGCTATTAGAAATTTCACCAAAAGATTATATAATAATTTGATCAAATTATCGCTGATTTGTTAACTGACATTATAGCTTGGGATTAACAATCAGGCTTTGACTCGAACTTTAAGTGTCTCAATTTTTTTACAAAAAGCGACTCTTTACTAAAGTTGCAGTATGCCTGATTTGGCGAATAAACAGACTATATTACAAAGGTCTCATTCCATCTTCAAGATATTGACCAATAAGCCAACTAGCTCTATAGTGACAATATGGACGAAGAGATTAGTGTAGAGTCGGTCGAAAACGAGATTAAAAACCTTGAATCCAGAATAGATGAGCTGGTGCGTTCCTGTTCTGCTCTCAAGGAAGAAAACAACTCGCTAAAAATTCAGCAGACTAATTTAATTACCGAGCGAGCGAAACTTATTGAAAAAAATGAGCTAGCCCGCGTTCGCGTAGAAGCAATACTTAATCGATTGCGAGGCATGGAACGAAGCGTATGAATGAAGAAACAATTCCAGTCACTGTGCATATACTGGATCGAGAATACCGAATAACTTGTCCGGCAGGCGAAGAAGATTCTTTAAAAGCGACTGCTTACCATCTTAACCAACGCATGCAAGAAGTTAAAAACAGTGGCAAAGTTGTCGGTATCGATAGAATCGCGGTCATGGTCGCACTAAATATCACTCATGAATTATTAGAGAATCGACCAACCGATACGCTACTGTACGATAATATCAGTAGCCGCATCAAAGCCCTGCAAGATAAAATTGATATTGCTCTTAGTGTCGATTAATTAGCATGAAGTAATTAAGGGATTCTATTTCCTGAATCATGTTATAATAAGACTATGAGGCATTCTCTGCTTGGTTTGTCAGTCAGTTGGGTATTTTCTTGAGCCTAATTCCAAATCCCGGGGATGATAACTCACGTTGTTGTGCAAGTCCGTAACCTAGCGGAAAGCCTGATACAGGGGTGCCGTTCCCACCTGAACCTCTGGTTCAAGGGCGAAAACTGCGGCGGCCAGAGTGGAGAATGTTTCTTGTACTTATATTCTTGATTAAAAACATATGAAGTCGATTCACACACTTAGAAAAAACATCCGCAGTAAACGCAACTCGCTTAATCCAACTGATATTAAAACATTCAGTCAAAGCATAAACCAACGATTAATTCATAATAGCCTGTTTCGAAATAGTCAAAAAATTGCCATTTATTTTCCCGTCAATAACGAGGTCGATACAAAATATATTATCAGAGCAGCATGGGGACAAAAAAAGAAAATTTATCTGCCCGTTCTCGTTAGCAATAACCAACTTCGTTTTGCACCTTACCATCCGTCATCCCTATTAATAAAAAACCGATTTGGAATTCCAGAGCCGGCTATTCAGGCAAGGCAATTGCTCGCTGCAGATTCCCTCGATCTGGTTATCGCTCCACTAGTCGCGTTTGATGCTAATTGTGCTCGTATCGGAATGGGAGGCGGCTTTTATGATAGAACTTTTAGCTTTCTACAATGCAATTGCCAATGGAAAAAACCAAAGCTCATTGCGGTCGCATTTGAATTACAAAGGGTAACAAGTATTATCGCCCAGGAATGGGACCTGCCAATGCATACCATTATTTCTGATCAAACTATTTACAAAAAATTCTAGACGCAACATTTAATAAAAACCGGCTTGATATTTGCTTATAGCTTAATGTGACGTTAAAGATCGCGTTGTTGGTAATAAAGTTTATTCAGTATCTGGCAACTTTAGTAAATTAGTTCCAATTTGCTGTCGAGTACAGCCAATATATAAAAGCAGCATCGCTTTAGTTTAAATTTTGCATGCGCTAGCGCATTCATTTAAATTGCAAAATGCAATTTAAATGTTAATGAATGAAGAGATTTTTTAATGATTACTCATGTCTTCAATCGATTTTCAGAATCAATCGTAAAATATTCACGATAAATTTTAAAATTTTTAAAGCTTTTATGTTTTTTTTTAAGTTTTTGCAAAAAATTTCGGATTATTTTTGAAATTTTTAAATAAAATTATTAATTTTTATAATTTTTGAATTTATTTTGAAGATTTTGTGATGATTTCGAAAAATTTTTGGATTTTTTTATAAT
>QILK01000206.1 GCA_003233345.1 Gammaproteobacteria bacterium
TCCTGATTCATTAGTGAGCCACTACTATCAATTTCTTTCATAAAATATCTCACCTTTAGAAAAATCTGTAAAAATAGAAATTAACTACTTCTATGTTCACTGAATTTTTTCGCCATAAATATCTGCCGAAAAACCAACTAGAATTTCGTGCTCAATCTCGAACACCGGTCTTTTAATAATACTCGGATTTTCCATCATTATTCTAAACGCAGATTTTTCATCGACTGAGTCCTTGACGGTATCGTTGAGCTTACGCCAAGTCGTTCCACGTTTATTGAGCAATATTTCCCAGCCCACCTGCTTTATCCACTTTTTTAGTTTTTCTTCCGGTACTCCCTGCTTTTTATAATCATAAAATTCAAACTCGATGTTATTTTCAATTAACCATTTTTTCGCTTTTTTAACGCTATCACAATTACTAATTCCAAATAATTTATTCATAGTTGTTATCATGTTCTCCTATAAAATCGGATATTAATACAACTCCCATGCTAGCACTACCGGAGAAGAGTTGACTTTAAAAAGGCATTTCATTCTATCTGTATTAATTCAACGTAAGCTTTTAATGCTTTTTGTCGCTGCTGTCAACGATGCCAAATAAGATAAAACAATGTAATATGTATCATGCAATCAATTATCTCGATTAAAAATCTGTCGAAAAAGTACGCGTCAGGATACCAGGCATTAAAGAAGATCAACCTGAATATTGACCGTGGCGAAATTCTAGCATTACTGGGACCTAACGGCGCGGGTAAAACTACATTAATTTCAATTGTTTGTGGAATAGTGTCTTCCAGCGCAGGGGCAGTGATGGTAAACGGTTTTGACAATATCAGTGATTATCGAAAGACACGGGAACTCATTGGGCTGGTGCCACAAGAACTCACACTGGGTGCATTTGACACGGTGTGGAACACGATCCGTTTTAGTCGCGGTTTGTTTGGTAAAAAACCCAATAACCCATATCTCGAACGCTTGTTGGGAGACCTATCGTTACTGGATAAAAAAAACAGCGAGCTTCGCGAGCTTTCGGGTGGAATGAGACGACGGGTTTTGATCGCAAAAGCGTTATCACATGAGCCGAAGATATTATTTCTCGATGAACCAACCGCAGGGGTGGATGTAGAGCTACGTAAAGATATGTGGAATATTGTACGCCGTCTGCGTGAATCCGGGGTCACCATCATATTAACAACACACTATATTGAAGAGGCAGAGGAAATTGCTGACCGTATTGCCGTGATCAATAATGGCAAACTATTACTGGTAGAAGACAAGGTCACATTAATGCATAACCTTGGTAAAAAACAACTTGCTGTTGAGCTGAGAACACCGGTCACGACGCTTCCCCAGTCACTTTCCACTTTTGCTCTGAAGCTATCGGACGATGGTAGTAAACTCACTTATACTTATGACTCAATGAGCGAGAGCGCAGGTATTAATGCACTGTTCCAGGCTATAAATCAGGCTGGCCTGGAATTAAAGGATCTGCAAGTAATGCAAAGTTCGCTAGAAGATATTTTTGTTGACCTGGTGAGAAACAAATGATTAATTTTCAAGCGATCAAGGTCATCTTTAAATACGAAATGCTACGCACATGGAATACGCTATTTCAAAGTATTGCCTCTCCTGTTCTTTCAACGTCATTGTATTTTATTGTATTTGGCTCAGCAATTGGTTCGCGCATACCCAGTATTGAAGGTGTTTCTTACGGGTTATTTATTGTACCTGGACTAATCATGCTATCGTTATTGACCCAAAGTATTGCCAATGCCTCTTTTGGTATATTTTTCCCAAAATTTACCGGTAGTATCTATGAAGTTCATTCAGCACCTATTTCTTTTTTTGAGATAATTACTGGTTACGTAGGCGCTGCTGCGACAAAATCCTTCATCATTGGTTTAATTATTCTAATCACTGCAACTTTTTTTGTAGAACTCAGAATTGCCCATCCTGTGTGGATGTTAGTATTTTTAGTGCTTACCTGTATTTCGTTCAGTTTATTCGGTTTTATTATTGGTATATGGGCAAATGACTTTGAGAAACTGCAAATCATCCCACTGTTAATCATTACCCCTCTAGTTTTTCTGGGAGGCAGTTTCTATTCGATCAATATGCTCCCGCCTTTCTGGCAGACCGTAACACTCTTTAACCCTGTCGTTTACCTGGTTAGCGGCTTTCGCTGGAGTTTCTTCGAAGTTCATGATGTGAGCGTAGGAACAAGCCTCGCCATGATCCTGATTTTCCTAATGATTTGCTTACTAACGGTCGGCTGGATGTTTAAAACCGGCTACCGACTAAAGCAATAAGGGTATTTATAGAGTACGCGAGCTAGGCTCTAAATAAACCACCACAAACTATCGCCGGTCGGTCGGTTGGATATTGCCCTGGTCTTTACCCGCTTGAGGGCACCGGTGGTATCAATTTTAAAATTCTTTTCTCTGATACGCATACCCATATCCACGCCACCACAACTCGGTAGCTTGACGGTAATAACGCTGGTGCCATTTGCAATACGCTTAGTCACTTTTAAATTACCAATATGAGCATGCCCTGGCAATTGACGTGCGACGGCGACTTTCTGTGGTTTATATTGTTTGAGGATATAAGTACCCGAAAAATCGGCTTTTTCGAATGCTTTTTTATTTTTTAATGCTTTACTAATCGCAGCAAAGCGAAATATATTATTCAGATCCTTGTATATTTTATGCTGACGAGAAATCTGCTCATAGTGTTTGCTAAAATTTGCGGCAAATTTAGAGGCAAGTCGGTTAGCTTTCCCTGTGGACTTAATTCGCTTTCCATCGCGACGCAGTCGTTCGCTTTCAGTTTTTAATATAATCGGCGATTTTTTTAGAAAAACAATATTTCTATAATACGAAAATTGATTGGTGCCCGATGCGAGCCAAAACCGGTTCATACTGTCAAGATCAATCGCCACACCCTCATTTCGATTAAGTTGCTGTCTTACATTCAACTTGGTCATTGCCAGTAGGCTAGGCACCGCTTTAACACGACTGGGCACGCTGCCATCGACAATTTTTTTTAACAAATAATCGGCATTAACAATTATTTTTGACAACCGGGTATCGTTGGGTATACCAAAAACTTTGACACTTTGCGGTAATCGACATATCTGATTCCACGCCTGTAGCTGCTTAGCTGTGGCCTGCTTACTTCTGGCTTTACTTAATTTAGCACCCACGGATTGCAGCTTTTTTAAAACAGAAGGCTGCGGATCAATCGTGCAACCAATATCCCGATAATAAACTGTATGCCCACTACGCTTAGCGTAACGATACCAGCTGTTTTGCAATGTCAAAATAAAATCATCAGTATGTAATCTGGGAGAACCTTCATCTGCACGCCCGAGTAAAATAATGTCCTGATTCGCCCGATCAAGTAGATACCCAGCAATGTGAGTCATTCCGCCCATATATTTGACCTTATTGGAACAGTTTTTACGAGACGAGCAAGCGCGTAATTGCTGTTGCAATATTTTTAAAGAAAGTGCCCTTCTTACTCCAAATATTTTTAGCGATTCAATACTTTGCTTATTTAGTTGATTTACATGCTTAGCGGTATTTCCGGCAAATGAGCTGCTAGCGAAAATGACTACTAGCAAAAGAAAGGCACCTGACAAATACCATTGTCGCGATATGTTTCCGGGCACATAAATCATGGTCTCTCCTGTTTCCTCTGCTAATAAAGTTAATTTTATACCATAATATCAAAAAACCTGTCATCAAATATACGCAGTTATCAATAAATATATCGAAACCCATAAAATCAAGGGTTTATTTCCTCGAAAACTAACCGTGATGTTAATTCAGGGTATACGTAAATTCGACTTACATCACCACGATGGACGACCATAACGGGAGTCACCTCAGTGGTAAATTGCCTACACCCGAATTCTATATTAATATGCACTAAAAATAGGAAAATGATTACTTCGAATGTCAAATTATAGTCTAGCCCGAGAATTTCGCTTAAGCTATATCCCCCCGTTGATGGTATATCTGGCCGCTGGTATATCCACCTTAACTCATATTGTCGGGGCTTTTTTTGTAAAAGATCATTTAGATATCAGCGCTGAATTTTTAGCCGCACTAGGCTTTTGGATTACTGTTCCCTGGATGTTAAAAATGCCACTCGGTCATCTTGTCGATATTCTCTGGCGTTATAAATCCGTATTGGTTTACCTAGGTGCCAGCTTGATCGCAATCAGTCTGCTAATAATGATTGCTCTACTTTCAAATACGCATGCGATGAAGCAAACAATGCCAATCGAGGCATGGTATGTTATCAGCGTATTATTAGCGCCTATCGGTTATGTTGTTCAGGATGTCGTTGCCGATGCGATGACTGTGGAAGCGATCCCCACGCTGGATAACCAGCAACAAAAATTTAGTCCTGGACGGCTGAAATCAATGCATGTCACCATGCAAACATTGGGGCGGGTTGCCATCATTGGCGGAAGTGTCTTTGTCGCAATACTTAATATATATGTCTTTAGCGACGCAGAAAAAATGCAGGAAGCTGAAAAAATAGCAGCTTATATATTTATATATCAGGTTGCATTACTAATACCTATTATTTCTATTCTCGGCGTCATATTGGCCGCTTATATAAAAAGACGTCATGTGAATTTGCTAGTTAAAAACGGATATAGCAAAGAAAAGGCGCTATCCACTATAAATCTGGGTTATGAACCTACCCATCCTGACTGGTGGATACTGGGCGGTAGTCTGGTGTTTATTCTGTTTACCCTTATACTGGGTTTGTCCAAAGTACCGATGGGCCAGGAAATTATTTTTATCGGCTCCTTATGCATTATATTATTCTTAATGCGGCGACTACTGAATAGCCTTGACGAATATGGTAGAAGGATTTTTATCGGTACTGCTGCCATTATTTTTATGTTTCGTGCTATACCGAGATTTGGCCCAGGTGAGACCTGGTGGATGATTGATGCCCTCAAGTTTGACCAACATTTTCTATCAATCTTATCTTTAATTGGTAGCTTGTTTACATTACTGGCGTTGTTTATTTTCAGACGTTTTATGGCCGAAAAATCAATCGCGACTATTATTGGTATTTTAACGATCGCCGTTGCTTTACTGTCTATACCCAATATCGGTATGTACCATGGATTACATGAGTGGACGTCTTCAGTAACTAACTCGGTAGTGGATGCACGTTTCCTCGCTTTAGTTGATACGGCAGCCGAATCGCCACTTATGCAAATCGCCATGATACCGATGCTCGCATGGATTGCTCATTCGGCACCTGCAAATTTAAAGGCGACGTTCTTTGCCGTTATGGCGTCATTTGCTAATTTATCATTTGCGCTAAGCCAATTAATTACCAAGTATCTGTATCAAATTTTTACCGTCACGCGCGAAGTAAAAGACGCAGCGACAGGTCAAGTAAAAGTAGCTGCTGATTATAGTAATCTTGGAATGTTAATGGTGACAGCAACGATAATAGGCATTATATTACCACTAGCCACTATCTATATTGTAAAACGCTTGAAATTGAGCAGTGGATAGCGTGATTCTCCGTATATCTGTGGTTTTTTATTGAAAAGGATTTGCTGAGTTTGCTAGGATAGTAATTCCTCCAATACATAGAGTGTTTTTTGTTGAAAGCGTTCCATTGGAAATATATTTATACCCTAGCAACTTTAAAATAGATAAAAACAACTGTATAATGGCTCCCTTGAAGAACAAATACTAAAGGAAGAAGATAATGCGTAAAAAAAGTCTATTCATCGTATTCGGATTTATTTACCTGCTATCAATCACACCATTGTTTGCACAAAACCAGTATAGCCTAAATGGCGAAACTTTTTCGTTAGCCTATAGTTGTAAACCAAAAAAAGAAGCGTTTGAAGCAGAATCTCCTTATGGTAAATCATATATTGAGGTTTTGTCATGTATGTCGAAACGCGATTTTCATTTTGCCCTATCAGTCGTGGTCTACCCTGCTAAATTGTTTAAAAAATATTCGAAGAAGCAATTGCTAGCTAAAACAACCACGCACGCCAAGAAAAAAAAACGTAAAACTAAAAGTGGGCAAGTGATCTTCTTTTCTAAATAATCCAGCCATACATGTCGATCTCATTAACAAGAAAAAACCCGCAACTTTTACCCGCCAAATCACTTTTTTCAAGAAAAATAAAATGTGGACATTAACTGTGACGGGTGAGCTAAAGAAAATTGGCGACAAGCAGGTTAATGGATTTATTAATTCGCTGAAAATTCAGTAGACAAGTATAAACTGTGCTGTAACAATATTGTGACGTATTGCTAAGATAGATTGAGGTAGTGATAAGATGACCTCGCGCCAAGTGCGCGATATCATCAGATTCAACTCTAGTATGGAAAATTTAACGTTATTCAGTAAGTACGTTAATCATATCTTCAATAGCATTGACATGAAATTCGACAATGCGTTCACGGCCATCTTCGGTCATCAGTATGTTTTTACATTCGTCTTCGTTATCCATAAAGAAGTTTTCAGTCAAGATAGATGGCATCTTGGTTTTGGTTAGCACATAAAAACGATTTTCCTTATCCAAATCGCCATCATCAAAATCGGCCCGTAAGGGACGATTTGGGAATGTCTTTTTAAATTCTTCTCCGAAAAGGGTTGCGACATCATCGCTCATCGATTGCCCCGGCGAAGTATAGACCTCAAACCCATTGCCTCCTCCCGCATTGGAATGAATGCTCAAATACAAACTTCCATTTGGATCATTTTTATTTGCTCTTTTGACGCGCTCTGATAAGCGAATATCTTCGAGCTCAGGAACCAATATCTCATATTCAATATCACGTTCTTCTAATTCCCGGGCAATACCATTGACGATTTTTCGGTTAAAGTCACCTTCAAAAAGCTGACTGCCATCCGCCCACATTGGACTACGTTTACCGGGAGTCTGGTATTCACCATTAATAATGCCTCCATGTCCATTATCCAGTAATATTTTCATCTCGCCTCCTAACAATTCCCAAAATTTGAAACTTTAGAGTTAAATTCAGTACGCATACAACAGGAACGATACCAGATTTATACTGTAAAAAAGCCAATATAGTCACAAAAATACATGGCCACGGAACTAAAGGCACACCCGCTCAAATAGAGATAGAACAAAATCGCGATAAACACTAAAGTAAACCCTGCGCAATCCCACACCTGCCGAAATATATAATAAGGCGTCTATTAACACGTAGAAAAATTAGCTGGAAAACTAAAACGGTTAACGCATAAGCATGATGATTATTATTTAACTTTTTTAGATCCTCAAAGTACGCAAGATATTCTGTATGGTAAAATTTCCGAATTTAAGAAAGGTAAATACGGTAATAGCCAGTTTTACAAAAGTCGGGGTAAATATCATTTAATGAATACTTGTAATAAATGGACAGCGAAGGGACCCTTATCCGCTGGATTCAGAATTTTTCCAATTTTAAAGTTAAAATCTGCCAGTATCATGAAATATGTTAAAAAGAATAAATTGCGTGCAGAGCAATGGCAATTAAATAGAAAATACTGTTACGGAACGCGGGGAAAAACGGTTTCTAGCTATTGAAGACGGTGTACACAGGCAGAAACAAAGGCCGAGGATGAACAGACTTTCGAGGCGCACCAATCACCTTTATTGGAAGTACTGAAATGTCCGAACTGTTCGAGTTTTTAATTCCGGCCGTTTTAAACTAAAGTGTACTGATTTAAGATAATTTTTGTTTTTATCAATTTCGCTATATAGCGTTTTTTCAGTGCTGCGAGAGCATCTGTTCGATCTAGCACAATAAGTCACTTTAGCGTTTACTCGATCTCCGTTATGCTGGAAATCATAAGTTATATTTGAGCCGCGACCAGACCTCCTTCCTAAAGAATTACTGATTTCAAATCTTGTAAGGTGTTTTCTCGAATTGTATTGATACTGAGCGCGACGAATCTTCCCGGGTACGGTCACTTTACTGCTGACTGGTGTCCAGCCGCTAGTGTACGTGTTTATTATTTTGGTTGGCGACATTGATTTTCCTGTGTTTACAACCTGTTGCCAGCCATTGTTCGGCCCACGTTTCCATATAACCATTTTTTCCTCTTCCATTTTCCTGGCTGAACGCCTGTTTTTATAGTATATTTTCTTATACTTTAATTTGACCAAGCCTCTATTAAACTCAGCACTAATGCGCGTTACAGATAAATAGAGCTTTCCTGACTTGAACGTATTTTGGCTAATGATATACCCGCGTTTATCAAAAATATAAACAGACTTTGATCTAGCGCTACGCCTTGAGTTTCTTGTAATAGTGTATTTTTCAACTTTCCCATTTAACCCTAATATATACGTGTCGGTAGGTATCAAATTTTTAAAGTTACCTGGAGTTTCAGCTAAGCGAGATACGACAGAGTAACTATTAATAGAAATAATACTTAACAACAAGAAAATACTGTAACAGCTACTTTTTTTAATCATTGCCACTGACTCTCTATTCATACAATTTTTTATCCGTATTTTTAGTCCGCTTCATATAAAACATTCTGTAGTTGGAGACTACGTAAATACACTGCTTAGGTCAAGCACCGCGTGGCTGGCCTTGGGAAAGGATTTGCATTATAAATCTTTGAAGGAAGAGCCTAAATTTTTCTTTAGTGTTTCCAGCCGCCCACATTGGACTACGTTTACCGGGAGTCTGGTATTCACCATTAATAATGCCTCCATGCCCACGGTACTTAAATTGACCCTACGACTGGCTACAAATGTGAGCTAAAAATTTTATCTGACATTTTCTTAGTACATAAATCAATCGAACGTGCTAAATAAGATCTGAGCAAACGCGCATTGTTGCCTAACAATTTATCCTTAGTAGGTGGGTTTTTATCATCACCTTGAAACGTATGACAGTCCGCTGCTACGACAATCCGGCGTGATTTACTATTAATCAACTTTAAGCGAGACATGTATTTAACACGGTACTTACCGGCGTTATTCGGATAACTCAAATACCCCATTTCAGATGTTTTAAAGTCTAAGATAAAGTCGGCTTTTTGCCGATACACATTAATCATTTCACGTCTGTTATCGGATTCAAGTGGCGCTATTTTTGCTTTTACCACCGTCATTTGAAAGCGGTTTACGAGTTCGTTTTTTAAATTTTCACCTATTCGCAATGCTGGATCACTAATATTTTTTTGAACAGCACTGGTTGATTCCTGTCGTATCTTTCCCGCTGCTTTTGCACTGGATCCTTTTTTGTCCGCCTTGATCAGCGTAATCAGATGTTTTTTATATTTAACCACCACAATCGACTTACCGTGTAATTTTACCATTTCCTTTTCATTGATCGTTTTAATATTTGAATTACAAGAAACCAGTGTTATTGCTATTAACAATAATGCTAGAATATATATTACTTTAACTGTATTTTTATCGATTTTCATTTGAAAACATGCTCCCTTAATATATTTACCCATGATATATACTCAAGATCTCGCTTGAGATTTTGTTACTTTATAACGATATAGAGGCGGGCGACTTTTCCAACCTGTTAAAAAAATTGTGGCAATAATAATTCAAAGATACCAAAAAAAAGGAGATATAAGCAAGCCACCAGAATGCCTAAATTATAATAACATATCATCCCTAACATCCCCAACCCACAGATCCGCTCAAACTATAACTGGGAATGCCTCAGAACCCGTAGCCCGGACTTCGCGTAGCGAACGCCGGGGAAACGAACATCATTACAACAGAAAAGCGAGATGTACCTGGTGTACCTCTAACAGGGATTGTAGGATTTTGCCAGAATTTAAGCGGACTATTCTTTCCCCGGCGTTCGCTACGCGAAGTCCGGGCTACCTAATTTAGGTGATCAGCCGAAATATTCTTAAGTTCGAAAATCCCAGATTTCAGTAAAATATCAACTATCTCAATATTTGAATTTACCACCGCTAACATTAACAACGCTGAAGCCTATTCCCAAAGTAACAGACATAAATCACATAGAATGACTGCTTAGTTCTTGAATCGCAACAATGACTTCCCTATCCTCCACCTGAGTCATTGCTCTCTTCTTATAGCTTAATACGGCGCAAGACGCAACGGGGCTGTTTTCCATAATATCTAATAGCAGATCAAAATCGATCGACGGTGTTATGGGTCTAATCGTATTAATATCAATATTTTTTTTATTTGCCCTTACCTTGCTTCCCGGATCTATTTTTATAGGAATATCCATCCAGTTCATAGCGTGCCGCCGATGCCAGAAAATATTTTCAGACCATCTTTTTTCCAGTCTATAATAATAGGCTTTTTCAGATAAATACTTATAAAATAAATTTGTATGTTTTCTTTGATATTCATTAAGTGCCAGAACAGAACCATTTGCATGTGCAAAAATTGATTTTGCAGCATCAATCCCCATAGATAACGCGTTATATATCCCCTGGGATGATAAAGGATCTACACTCCACGCTGCATCGCCTATCGCCAGAAAAAAATCGTCCGCCATCTTAGTGTGCATCTGACTTTGTGCCGGTGAGACAAATATTTTGTCTATTTTTTTATATTTTAATATAATACTCTTAGTATTGATCGAAGTGTTTATACATTCCCATAACCGCTCTTCTTTTTCGATATTTTTTCTATATATATCAGCATCGGTCATAAACGTGGCTACCAACATGTTATCTCTACGAATAGCCGTGTACCACCAACCCATTTTGGTCGCTTCGATATGAATAGACGCTCTCGCAGGAGCACGGGTACGCCGGTCTTTACACAAGCACGTTATACCAATCAGGTCATCGTATTTCGCTTTTTTTGTAACCAACTGGTTAAAATTTTTTGTACTTTTACCCGAAGCATCCAATATGTAATCTGTCAGTACAGCGCTATTCCCAGTATTGCCTTTATAACGAATACACCACTTTTCATTTATTTTCGAAATATCAGTTACGCGCATATTAGCCTTTATTACCACTCCTGAAGACTTCGCAAATACTAACAACGCATTGTCAAAATCTGGTCGTGATAATATAAAACCATCGCCGTAAACATTAAATATTGAATCATTAGAAAATAATTTGTCATCACCCCAGGTGCCACTAACGGCGTAACACGGTGCAGCGTTATCACGAACGATACTCTCGGGTATTTTTAGTTTTTGTAACAGTGGTTTACATTCTGGGGATATGTGTTCGCCCGCTCGATACTCGGCGTTGCTACTTTTCTCAAACACGATAGCCTGGACGCCAATTTGACGAAGATAAAGAGCGGCGCTAAGCCCTGCCGGGCCTCCTCCTATTATACCCACTGTTATATTCACGCGTGATCGCTAGTCGAATTTAGTCAATAATGCCTCTTTCTGATTCGATAAAATCATCACCGTCTCGAACGACAAACCCTAATTCATTCCAGTTTCTTAACATGCCACTATATCGGCGACGCCCACTGGGTATGCCGCGTGAAAATTCTTCCACACCATTGGCGGTATGTACCATCACGGGACGTTGTGCAGGCCACCACAATGCACCGCAATCTACGAAATCAGCCTGCCATGGTACCGCCATTAACTCTGTTAGATATCCTGCTGGTACTGTTTGATTGATGCGATAAGGTGAATCATAGGTCTCGGGTAACGTCATTATGTAAGTAGTCTCAATGCCGGGAAAAAAAGGCCCGCCTATGCAACCACTCAAAGCCGCTTCCGTTAAGGCATCTGGTTGATCCACCAAAGGGATATCGCTAAATTCAACTGGCAAGCGCTCCCCCTCCCAATCTTCGACAAAATCTCCCTCAGACCATTTTTCCATCATAGAATATTGTAAAGGAGTCAGTGATGCAAATTGCGCTTGACTCCTATCCATAGGGTCAACACCGCTATAGAGTAACGGCATATTTTCAGGGGCACCGGGTATCGACTGAAAATTAGGTGCCTGTGTATTGGGGACCATCAATCGTTCAAATATATGACGGGCACGCGTATTACCTTGTTCGGAATTTTCAGCAAGTATCTCAAGAGCATCTGCATCTAAAAAATCGCCCGGTCTACCTTGACCATGTCCGCCAGTAGCGGTGCCGCTAACCCATTTCAAAAGCGCAGCCCTCTTAAGAATAGGATAAATATCATAGGTAAAAGACGGCTGTATGGTTTTTAAAATCGGATTAAAAAACTCGGCATCAACATTTCGCGCCTGATCATACCAGGTAATAACGTTAAAAATTTCAGGTGCGTAGGCAGGTGAAGCAATCACGGCCCACGCCTTTTCTGCTTCGACCGATTGACCATCTATCTCGATTATTGCACCAACAGGGCCATCACAACAATCATCATACCAACCAGGGTTGTTTGCAAACTCAACGATAGGTCTGCTTAGTGGCGAGCCCGAGTCACCATCACCACCAAGGACAATCAAGCGACCGTCAGAATCTGTTTCGATATAGCCAAGAACGACCTCCGCTTCACCGTCTAGTCTATTGTCAACCTCTCTTATAAATTGTATGCGACCACTGATTCTATCGCGTTGCTGCTGTTCACCAGAAATTTCTCCAAAACCATTTATGATAAGTGCATCCTGAATGTAGCCTTCATTACGCCGATTGATTAGTCCATCAGCAGGCTCGTTCGGAACCCTCCGCGAAGCCGCCTTTCGATTACATAACTGCACATCCCAACGAATCTTCACCGAATCCGAGTTTGTAACCTCGCACGTGATTTCTTCGCCACCAAATTCATCAACTTCAAACTCATAGATGCGAAAACGACAACCCTGCTTTTTAATTTGATCATTTTCCTTAAAAGGACCCTCTACTGGCCTTGTCGGAGATTCAGGTCCTATAAACCACTCATCACTTCTCCCAATTCGCGCTATACCAATGGGTGGATATATTCTGTATATTTTTTCCATTTAGTTACTCTCCATTTATTATCTAACAGGGCGTTACAAATTTTCTTGTTCTGAGCTACTAGTTTTAAAAATAGCTTACTAACAAAAATATGCAATCTGATAAGACTTAATATCCGTGAGTATAGGGTTAGTCAACGCAAACGTTTATATCTCCTTAACAAAATAGTTAAAGCCCACTTACCCTAATATAATTTGTTAATAGATCGATAAGCACCTTAAGCTTCAATTTCAGGTGCTTTAGCGCTCTGTAGTTCTTTTTTTTGTGATCGCATTTCTGCAACGATTTTCGAATTCACCTTTAAGGCTACTTCAGATGGATTTTTAGAATTTGATACTGACTGATCTGTTTTATCACTTTTGTCATCAGCTTCTTTTAGAACCTTCGGCTTTTCCTGAGCATTAGTTTCCTTTAACTCTGCCGAGCTTTTAGTACTCATTTGGTTAATAATATGACTTTTAAGAATATCTGGCCGCTGCGAAAGTGTTTTTACTGCCCTTTGAATTCTTTGCTGGTAAAACTCTCGCTGCTTTTCTATATCACTACCCTCTTTTCCATCAAGCCCATATAGCTTTTCCTGGTAATCACCCAGATTTTTAACTAAGGAGCTAACATTTTCTTTATCGCGAGATCTACGCGCCGTTGTAACAGTCATGTCTAACAAAACATCCTTTGGCATCTTGTTAATTAAATATTTTGCGATCCCTGGGTCCGAGAGTGCTATTTGAAGCTCCTTAGTATAGGCAATTTTCAAGTTTATGACATTCTGTTTTGCTTCACTCAAATCGACCGGCTGTGCTAGCTTTTTGTTAATTGTAAACGCAAAAAGCTTAGCCGGCATTTCAACGACTTTCTCTAACTCTGCTTTAGTGTATTGCAGCCTTGCTTTGTCTACGGCATTTTTAGCATCAATCAATCCATTTATGCTCTTGGGCGCACCTTCCTTCTTATTGGGAATAGCGTCATATGCTGCATCTGCAAATTTTCCGATGGTAGATTTACCATCTAACATACTCATGCCAAGCGCTTTATGAACTTGCGGTGAAAGATTATATTTTTGGGAATACTTGCTAAACATGTTTGCTGCTTTTGACTCAACAATCGGCGTTGTCACTACAAACAGCCACCCCTGGCCCGCAATATTTTCTGCTTGCATCATTTTTTCAACAGATCTATTCAGTTCTATATATGCTTTATAGGCGTCGGGCTTTAAAAGGCCAGTTTTTAAAAAATATTCTGCAGTTTCACGTTGGGCGCTATGGGTACTATCAATATACGCTGCAACAACAGCCGTTGCGCCAACACTCGTCAGCAGTCCTAATTTTCCAAGCTTTGCGGCTTTGGCTGCTTTTTCAGCCTCATCGGCTTTATTAACCGCCTCATCAACCAGATCAGCGGTTTTAACTGATTTTGACGAATCTGCAGCAGCAGCACCAGAATCTAAATCTACTGATCTATTACTACTCGTATTCTCGATAGTACTCTTTTTATTTTCATAAGTTGATTCTACCGGTACAATAATACTATCGAACATTGACCTGAACTCAGTGTTATCAACATTCATTGAGTGAACAGAAGCACTAACCATTTCTTTCTCACCAATTTTGCTCCAGTCAATATGATATCCGGCATTATTAGCAATTTGTGAAATAAAGTGTCTTTGGGCTCTACCGTTACCTTCACGAAAAGGGTGCATAGCGCTTATGTCGCCTAAAACATCTGCCAATTGTTTTGCAAAATCGTTCTTATCAAGCCCCTGAAAATAATTATTTTTTTGTAAATCTTTAAAAATATTTTTTGCAAAGGAATCAATATATTGAGGCATTGCGAACATTTCATTTTTAGATATTATTACAGTACGCGCCTCCCCTGCCCAATCCCAAACATCCTGAAAAAGATAACCATGTATCGATTTCAAATGATCAAAATCGAAATCACCCTTGATTGAAGAAGGAAATTTTTCTAACTCATAGAAACGCTTTGTAGAATACAACGCCTCCATGATTTGGTACTCTTTTTCGGTTTTTATTCCACTTTTATTAATTAATACCTTCGTGTCTTTATATACATAAGGATCACTCATACATTAATTCTCTAAACCATTTTTTTCTGATAAACTTTTAACATATTTATCAATTTCCAGGCCCATTTGCTCAGTCGTTATTTCTCCATTAACAACTTTTTCCATCAATTTCTTTCCAAACTCACATAAATCCAAGCCCTCTATTTTTAAATTAGCAATCGCTGACTCCGCTGCCTTTTTTCTTCTTTTCTTTTCCGCGTCCATCTTATTACCTCTTGAATTGGGGCAAGTCTTGTACTATTCCGATTAGCTAGACTATAAACCATAACACAAAGTCAAACATACGAAATAGTATACTCGCAACTACTGACGAATTCCCGTGCATAGCAGGTATGCTAGAACCCGGCTTGGGAGTCACACATGTTTTTAATGAGCTATAGGCTTAATAGGTATAATACAAGACTTGATCCCAGACTAAAATAACTCACCAAGTTTATCCAGTTTTTTTCAAAAAATTTTTCACACCAAAGCAATAAGCTCTTTTGTTCTATTGGCTCTAGAAATTTTTCAACATCAGTAACAGCGTTCTGCCACCATTTTTAAACAATACAATCACCACGGCTTTAAGGTAACGTTCAGGTTTGAAAATAAAAAACTACCCTTTGATCTAAAATATCCAGTCATCGCTGGGGTTCGCAATACTGGTGGATTCGGACACTTCATCACAACCCTGTCTAAGGAGAAAAACTATTATGTAGCAGATGACTGTGCTGCTATTCTGACTGATACGTGCAAAAGACAGTAAAAGCCCTCACTCACTTATTTTCTTATCTAGGTGACGGAATGTAGGGACGGAATGTAAGGACACCCATAAGTACAACACAAACGCTAGCAATGGACAGCGCAAGTTTCAAACCAACATCACCTGTTCTCGGTTAAATTAAGACTCGAAAGATCGTCTTTGGAGTAAACGCATGACCCAGGCTCGAAAAACCCAGATCGATTTAGACATAACACCCTATTACCACTGCTATTCACGCCGGTAAATGTCAAGATACCTGTCATAATTCGAGAACACCCGCTAACTGTAAGTAGAAAACCAACCCCCTTCAACAAAAATCAACCTTGGTATTGCGATTGATTTTTCTTACCGGGTCCGGCTTTGATCCGAAATTATGCGGATGCCCCATGAATTCCAATGTGTTTCTCTCATTACCCATCCACACGTGTAATTTATTTCTGATTTTTATGGGAATTTTATTTCGACATTTTCCTCTAATAATAAATATTTAGTTGTTACAAAATAAAATACTGCTAATGGTAAATTTAACCCAGTCACTGTTAGAAATGATTTTACTCCGATCATAGTATCGGGAAGAACAAGTGTTACTAAAGTAGTAACCACCATGATACTGATTGGACTCAATATTGCGATCCATTTTGGGAATATAGATTTTCTTAGAAAAATCAAAATAAATAAATATATGGACAATATTGAATACCCTATAATTAAAATAGCTCCCCAATATACCCAATAATCGAGCATTTTATCCATTAATACTTCATTTCCGGATTGAATAATGTCACCAACAAATGCGTAAGTTCCGTGGTACCCAGTACCAAGCACTGAAAAATATACTGCAGAAAAAAAATAGATCATGGCAATTTTTTTACCAGCAGGTTTTAATGCCAAATACACTAAGTATGAACCCACAATATGAAACGGAAGAAAAAAAATTGCTAAATAGTTACCAAGCACATATGTCCACCTTGGCTTATAAATAAATAGTCCCTTTATGTTATCCAAACTAAGCGAAAGAGCGGTATTCATTGCATTCGGATTATTCGACCACCCAGAAAATAAATCTGCCAATACTGCAATTGTTACACCGCCAACAGCCAAAAAACCTATTAACTTAATATGCCGTTTAGTTTCAGTAATATTGTGCATAATGATTGTCCTATGAGAATTATTTCCACATAACGTTCACTTCACTGGTAATTTACAGCTAGGTTTTTTTGCTGATTTCATTTAGAAACTCTTGTGGATTGTTTACGAACTTAGCCGCATTTGATTTTTTTATTGCATTCCTTAGTTCAAATTCATTAGCCTCAACGATCGCTTTGAATTCCGGAAAGAACAGAGCACAATCAAGATCTTTTGCAGCTTCAATAACATTGACAACTATTACGTCTAAACTCCGATTAAGGTCTAACCGTATGTGTATTCCATCAATTATCTCATCTTCATACCAAACCTGAATATCATGTTCTTTAGTATCGCCCCAAGTCAATAAATCATCATGCCATGATTTTGAGGACGGGAGAATTTTAGTAAGTACATCCTGAAATCCAGACATTGGCTGCCTTCTCTTCCACGCACGTTCTGCATCATATCCTTCTTCAGCATAAAGCAGGGACGAGTTGCAGCTATTATCTTCAGCCCAAGAGGTCGGGATAAAAACTACTGTAAACTGCCAAATAGCCATGACTCTCCTGAAACATAACGTTAAAGTGAATTTGGCTTGTTATGTTGTTTTGTTACGTTCATTTAATTCCTCGCCACAAAACGGACAGAATTTAATTGTAAGTTCATAACAAGATAATTCTTCATTTATCATTTCCGCCTCACCTGCTCTGACATCTTGTTCTGTTGCGTAAAACTTACTAACTAAAACCCAACCTGAATAATCGCTATTGATACTAGGACCGAATAAAACATCTATTCTAGGCACATCATTTTCATCGCAATCGTGCTTTTCTATATTTATTTATTTTTTATTACAATATAACGTTGCATTTCACCAGTGGCGCATTTTTTGCGCCATCTGAGTGAAAATGCCTTGTTAGATTAATTGCTACCCGAACCATCATCTAAAACATCTATACCGAATATAGCATAATAGCCAAACACTCTAAATTTTTGTCGCAAAGCAATACTCCATTCAAATTTTTTAAAATCGTACAGTCCTACTTTTCTATCTGTGTTTTTTGTACTTGGATGCTTATGTGGTAGTTTAAAGTTAATTTGTGATTTACATTCATCGTTATAAATATTAGCAATTGGCAAACGTAAAGTATCTTTGTAAATACAAAGACTGGTATCACCTTCGTTGGCTTGGTAAATAGCATCGCACGTAATTTCTACTTGATATAGCTGCGACTTATAATATTTATTGCAATTGTAATAAATTAACGTTGCGAATATATTCTCACCAAGCTTTAATGGGTAGTTGTTAAAAACCAATTTTGATTCTCGATATCTTAATGATCCCACATTGATGGATACGCCAATCCATAATATCCAAACTGTGATACCGTAAAAAATTAGCCAAGTACTTTTATGGTTGACTACCCAAATAAAACTACCAAACATAAACCACATAAAGATTAGGAACAACCATAGCCTCACAAGTGTATTAACACCATTTTTATAGAAAAAATTTTTATATACTATTTCATGCATTAGTAATAAAGATATAGGTAAATTAGAACATCAAGAATATTGATATGAATCACTCGGAAATCTAACGATCAGGCTTTGCGTCCGAACGAGCGCCTTGTTATGCATTTTTATTTTTTTCACCGTAACAAAAGAAAAATGATGTGTTATTCCAAACACCTTTATCAGTATTAAGGAGTTCCATTTCCTGATTGTAATCAATACGCGCTTTTTCCAATATTTCAGGTGGCGTTATTGTTACGGGATGCGGGTATTGAGCGAGAGGATAGTGTTCTTCGTTTATCCAACTATCCTTTGCTTCTTTTAGTGACATAAAATCCCCTTCCTCTTTCTCGATTATTTGAATATTTGAATAGCCTGATTCATGGAGAAGCTCTAAACATTTTTCTTTATTCCCAGTTGGTGAGTGGTGGAGGTAATTGATGCCATACTTCATTAACACTTTTCGAGCTACCTGACCAAAGACATATGAATGCTCAGGCCATGCATGGAAACCGACAACACCACCTGGTTTTAGGAAACTAAGCCAGTGAGCTAGTGTTTTTTCTTTATCCACTACCCAAAAGAATGCTGAAGCGCAATAAATGCGATCAAACTGGTTTTCTTCAAAAATAAGGTTTTCAGCATCTGCCATTTCAAATCTTATATTGTCAAATGTTGATTCTTTTAACCGTTTATTTGCTTCAGAAATCATTCCTTTAGAAATATCTATACCAATAACACTACCTTCTTTTTCTACATATGATGCCGCATGAAAAGCAGCAATACCTGTACCCGTTCCAATATCTAGTACATTGTCACCTTTGTTTGGTTTTGCATTATCTATAAGATGATGCGCGTTGTAGCTATTGCCACCATAATTTTTACTTCTCTTATCATAAGAGTCAGTAATTAACTTGTGATACGCGCCCATATCGCTGACGGTCATAAAATGGCCTCTTTTATTGCATAACACCTAGCTAACTGACGCCGAGTCTTTTTTCGGGGTCCACATTTAGCTGATTGCTAGGCCATGATGCCTTTTGCCTCCAAGAAATCATCGGGTACATCTGATGTTTTCCAACCTGTTATAGCGAAATAGTACAGTGGCTCGCCTTCAATTGATAATCTATGCCGATAGCGTTCGATGTAGTAAATATCAAGATATTTTGAGAAAATTAATTCTCTAATCATTTTTGAAAATCCTGATTCATCGCTTATATCAAAGAAGGTATCCTTAATATTAAAAGCCACCCACGCTTCGCTTTTGATTATATTAAATGCTTCTAAAAATGCCTTCGTCGGAATATCACCGAAACCAAGCGCGGCAACCGTTACCATACAGTCACATTGCCATGATGCTATTTCTTCCTTTTTATCCATATTTAGCTTGGTGAAATCCTCAACATAGTATGCGTCATAGATTCCAGGTCTATCTCGGATTACTGCATCATAAGCTTCAGGAATTATATCTACACCTACTAAGCGAGAAACTCCATGCTGTTTTAGCTCTTCTCCCATCATGCCATTGCCCGCACCTAAATCTAATATACGAAGCTCAGTAAAGTTATTTTGATACTGTTTTACCGCTGATTCAAGAATTGATGCTACTTTACTTGGAGATGTGCATTTAAGGCGATCATAAAATATTTGTTCATATAGGCCTGGTACTTGATAAATTTCATCGTAGTCGTGGAACCTTATTTTTCTCTTGCCAGCTGAACCTTGAAGATAGAAATAGGCTTCGTCTTGATTGACGCTGATTAATTCATCTTTCGGAAATTGTATTCGATGTCTTTTTGTCATTTTTTTCCCAGTTTTGTTCAGATATATCGTTGCCTAACCGCCTAGTTAACCTGCATGTTTTACATGCCATAAGACTAAATGTGACGACAAATAATTGTTTATATCTATATTACTATTTTCAGAAGTTTCATCGTACCACCAGCCACCTATACAGGCCACATCTTTTAACTTCATAGAAAATACCTTGGCAAACAAGTACATTAATTGGGCCTTACCTTCAATTCACTTGCTTAATACTATAAATTTAAGAATGTGGCTAGGTTCGTAACAGGGCTTTACCATTTCTTTGGTTTCTTCAATCAAAATGTCCGCGTTAGGCCTTTCTCCGTGCTATGAATTGCACAACTGAAGCCATCCCGGCATGGCCTTCGCCCTTCCTAATTCCATGACTCTCGATTTAACTTGACGCGATGAGCGTTTTGTATGCCTGATTTTTAATTTCCATTATCCATTTCAAGAATCAAAGTACTCCACCAACGTCCTTGAAAAAATTTATCATTCTTTAGTTCTGATTTTATTTTCATTCCAAGTTTTTTGCACAACCTTATTGCTGGTATATTTTCTGAAATTGTTTCTGCATAAATTCGATTTATGTTTAACTCATTAAATGCAAAATTTATTATTTTAGATGACGCTTCATAAGCAAATCCAGATGCTTGGTATTTTATACCTAATTCACAACCTACAGATGCTATTTTTTCGTCTTCAATTCTTACGCCACAAGAACCAACCAATTCTCCATTTTTTACTGTAATTGCAAGTTGATACTTTTTTCGTGGTTCTTCATTAGATTCAGAAATGAATTTCTCTAGTAACGATTTGGATTTATCTTGCGATACATCACTTTCAGCATAAAATCTTTTAAATTTAACATTATATCTTAGATCTATGTACGACTCCAAATCATCTTTGTGAAAATTTCTTAAAATTAATCTTTTAGTGTCTAGTTTTAACATTTTTATTTGAAGGCATAACGACTATATAATATGTAAGAGTGAAACGATACAGAAATTCAGCCCTTGAAAAATATGTCCAGTTGATGTTTTGGTTAAGCGACTTTTCGCTCATACCTAATTATATTAAAACCCTCGCTTTCTGAAGGCACCTCAAAATATTTTGTAATTGCATCAAACTCTACTTCTGTAGTAAACGCTGCCCCCTCGGACCTATCCTTACTCCTGGTTTTTAATTGCTTCTTACAAATAACATCACTTACATCAACGAAGTGTAGAATATGCAATACATTTGCATGCTCATAGATCGTTCGAAACCAGTTACGTTGCTTTTCGGTATTTCCAGGAAAATCTAGAACTATGGACACTCCTTGAGAAAGTAATGATTTTACGTGTTCTAACATCGCATTTTTCAAACGATCAGAATAACCAATGTACCCTGGAATATCGATTATTTCATCTGGATAAAGCTGAGCAAGCCAATTGTCTTCGCTTATAAGTATAGCATGGTATTTTTTAGCCAGGTCTTTGGCTAATGTCGATTTACCAGCAGCCATCTTTCCGCAAAAAAAATGTAATGTAGTTTCTCTACTCATAAATTCCTCAAAAATAAATATATGGGACACTCACTTTTTTATATGCACAAATTTAAGATCACCAATCGAAGTGTGCTCTTGGTCTATTGGTAAGAACAAGTTCGGCCCTTAGTTTATTGGGTGTCCCCAGTTTTCCAGTTTTTCGGGTCTCCCCAGGTTTGTTTTATCGAACAGTTTGGCCTATCCGTGCCGTATTATTAGAATACCAAATATACTTTACTTTACCGCGAATATCTTCGATAGGTATAGATCCAAAAAATCTGGAATCATTACTATTATCCCTGAAATCTCCGATGACGAATACATGATTTTTCGCAATTAGACGTTCTTTCATGCTTCTAGAATACGGTCGCCTTCGCTTTTCTCTATCCACCTTCAGTTTTTCGTTAAACTGACCGTTAGTAAAGACGCCGCCATTTTCGATTTTAATAGTATCACCGCCTAGTGCTGCCACTCGCTTTACATATCTTATTTTCCTGGTTTTGAGTTCAAGAAAAACGATAACGTCTCCAATCACAGGTTTTCTATATTTCGCATCTACTACTATATAATCACCAGGTTGAATGGCTGGACCCATCCCACCGGCTAGGACATGGTAGGACATATAGCCAGTAAGTGATTCACGATTTTCAGTAACATAAAAACTTACTGTGCCAATGGCTAACACATAGAATAAATAGTAATACCACCTGTTATATCGTTTTAGTGAAAAATATGAATACTTTCTAATAACAATAGTGATATGTACCAATGCGATAATCAGATATAGTACTATCGATACAAGTGCAAACAGGAACCCGGTAAAATAAAAAATAATACCTGTCCAGGATAGAAAAACAACAAATAATAACGGAAAAATTGAAAATATCAGACCATTTTTCAATCGACCTGCATACATATGGCCTAGGCCAGGGAATAATATAGTACTAAGTACTGCGATTAATTTACTTCGTTTTTTGTTGACCTTATTCATCATCTTCAGCCTATTTCCCTATAAGTACATTTCCAAAAAATGTATGGTAATGGGCGATACCCTATCCCTCATGAGTGCTTTTGCGTTTAAATACAGTATCCACAATCAGCTAAAAATTATACTCTATATCCAACAATGTAATTACAAAAAGCGAGGACACCCAATAGTGTAAACACGGTACTCGGCCTCAACACTTAACCAGGATCGGTAGCTACTACATTTTTATTGATAACTATCCATCCTTTTTAGGCATTTTTTACAAGTAACAGCCTTCGGATTCTCTGTGGCAATATTTTCCATTTCTGCTCGATGCGCAGCTTCACGATCTCTGGGGTTGCAGGAAACCATCCCTTCTTTGTTTAGGAAATGAAGATCTTGCTTACCTTTCCTTTTATTGCGTCGAGATAACATTAGATTTCCCTATTAAACAGGCATTCTACCAAGTTAATTACATTTTAGTAGTTTTCAAGGCTAAATACATGATAAATATCAATAGCTGATCAGTATTAAATACTGTTTCGATTTTCGCCTGATCAGCATAGACAATATGCCAAGTAGAAAGAAAAATTAAGATAATAGCTTTATTCACAGTGCATTTTTATATTCGTTTAATAATTTATTATTATCATTTGACCTATCTGGACGATAGATTCTTTGTAAAATATATGACAAGATCATCGTCAAAGGGCGGTCGTTCTCCATAGAGAACCGGTTTGCATTTGTAGTGAACCCCTCGTCCATCCAGGACAAATCCAAGTTTTGTGTAAAGACGTTGCGCATTGTTATAGCCCGGATACAGCCCTACACCAATCCCAATTCGGTCAGTCGGAGTAACCGCTTCACACTGTTGAATTAGCTTAGTACCAATGCCCCTGCGGCGATATGCCATTGCCACGTTTAGATCCGATATCTCCGGTATTTGTGCATCATTAAAACCGGGATAATCAGGATACCATAGCAATCTAACGTGGCCCAGGTAGCAGCCGCTATCATGCACAACCCAAAAGCTGAGCTCTTCCCTTGCCAGCCTTTCGAGTGCGGTGTTGAAGTAGCCTTCGGGTTTTGAAGACTGAACCGCACACATCTTTGCCAGATCGTTATTTAAAATTGAAATTTCCATTGTCGATTATCGATTTTTTGTCCCTATTTATGAACGTTTAATTTCCTTTAGAGATTGAGTTACTTCGCATGTTACAGTTAGTCGTGCACTTTAGAATTGCGGTTCAACTACAGACTTACAGGGACACTGATGACTTAACAACTTAATTGAGCTTTCAGTCAGTCTAAGCTTAAGTTGTTAAGTCATCGGTGTCCCTGTATACCCTTATTAAAGCAGATTGGTCTGGGTTAGTGGTAAAGGTTCTGCAAGCAGTTGTGACAGACTGGTTGGGGTTATTTCCGGGTAATTGTCGCAACAATTGAATAATGATCTGAGACTTTATCCGTCAATATTTTTTCATTTTTAATGATTAATTCGTCAGAAACTAAAATCCAATCCAGTCTTGTTTGCATGCCAGGAAAGGTAACTTGATTGTGTTTGTCGGTGTTGATTGCTCGATATCCGATTTTTTGCAACTGCTTATACACGCTTCCTTTTTTCCTGGACCAGTCGAGATTGAAATCACCCATAATAATGACAGGTCGTTTACGTTGCCGCAGGTAGTTGACTAGTTCAGCGACTTGTTCTTTTTGCACTGAAGCACGTGAGTAATCTAGATGAATAGAGACCAGGTCTACTAATTGCTCAGGATGGCTAGGCCAGGCTATTGTGGCAATGATAAAGCCTTTGGAAAAAGTCGGTAGTGACGGCGAAAAAACAAAGGAAAAAGGGTTTTGAAGCGGGCTATTGCTCACTAACGCTGTTCCATAATGAATTTTTAGTCCGGAAACATGAAGTCCATGAGCGACGTATCGATATTTCGCATTGGTAGCAATAAACGCAACATGGTTAAAACTACCACTCCATAAGGAAGGGCCGTCTGCTTCCTGAAGCGCGATAACATCAGGACGATGTTGCTTAATGAGTTTGGAAATCAGTAAAAGATTACGTTTGATTTTGGCTTTGCTTAAAAAGATTTGATTCATTGACGAATTTCGTCCGTGAGCGATATTGAGTGACATCACCTGTATCGTGTTTTTTGAGCTGTTTGCGGCTTCATTTATTTGATCGGCAGAGTGGATAGTAAGCTTGATGTTTTGACTGGTGCCGATGGTTAGATAACTGATCGAAAATACGGTAACAGCCAGACCTGTTCCAATAAATAAAAGAAGCTTAATGATTTTCTTGAAAATAACCTGATCCTTCCATCTGTATTAGTATCACTACCAAGGGAAACTGTCGGACTAATTACCGAGCGACTTTGTCGTAATACAATATCATGCGGTTGTTAATGCTGCAATAAGGCCATCAGTATTAGGCCATATTTAATTAATGTTTACAGGGACACTCACTTTTTTATCTGCACAAATTTAACATCACCAATCGAAGTGTGCTCTTGGTCTATTGGTAAGAACAAGTTCGGCCCTTAGTTTATTGGGTGATGAGATGGACGCCCCCTTTAATCCGGCATCGCAATGTGCCAAAGTAAAGGTTGTACCAATTACTTAACATAAAGGAGACATCCATCATGAATTATAAAATAGTTGGGATCGATTTAGCAAAGAATGTTTTCCAAGTATGTGCGTTAAATCAGGCAGGCAAGGTATTGTTTAATAAAAAATTAACCCGTAAACGCTTTCCGGAGTTCATCCAAAAGTTAGAGAAAACGACGCTGGCAATGGAGGCCTGTGGTAGCGCCAATTTCTGGGCACGGAAATTTATGTCCATGGGCCATGAAGTGCTTTTGGTTCCTGCTCAGCACGTAAAGCCGTTTGTTCGAGGGAATAAAAACGATCGCAATGATTCCCAAGCCATTTGCGAGGCAGCGCTTCGGCCTAAAATGCATTTCGTGCCGATAAAGACGGTCGCGCAGCAAGACCTGCAAATGTTACATCGTATTCGGCAGCGGCATATCCAATCGTCAACCGCATTAGCAAACCAGATCCGCGCCTATTTGCGGGAAAATGGTATTATTATATCTAAAACACTCGCGCAACTTAAAAAAGCATTACCCTTTATTCTAGAAGATGCTGAAAACGGTTTAACGGATTTAGCACGTGAAATGATTCAACAGTTATATAATGACCTTCTCGCGATCAAGGAACAAGTCAAACAGATTGATCATAAATTGGAAATTTGGATCAGCCAGGATGAAGATTGTCAGCGACTGCTAACGCTGCCAGGGGTGGGGCCTGTGACCGCGACGGCTATGGTTGCCGCCATTGGTTCCGGGCAACAGTTTAGAAAAAGTCGATCCCTCTCTGCCTGGGTCGGCCTAACACCGAGACATATTAGCAGCGGCGACAGAACAACAATGTTGGGCACCTCCAAATCAGGGAATTCCTATTTGCGTTATTTGCTGATCCATGGTGCACGTACGGTGGTCACCTGGTCAAAAAATAAAGATGACCGGCTCAGTCTTTGGATTCAGGATTTAATTAAACGTCGCGGTAAGCAAAAAACCATTGTCGCGCTGGCAAACAAGATGGCGCGTATTGCGCAGGTTTTATTGACACGAAAGGAACGTTACCAGGTAGATTATGTAAACAAACATTAATCGGTTTTCTAATTACTTTAAATTTAACCTTTAAAGTTTATCGCGGTAAGACACGCCCTAAAGTTCAACAACATGATGAAGCAACCGGTTATTCCGCCCTGACTGGAACCTGATAGGACACAGGTATTTAATACCGACCGGGTGATTAGGCAGTCAGGTGCGGATCTCATCGAGGCCAGGATGTATAACATCCACTAACAGGCCGGATATATGTTCGCAACAGGTTTTCTTCGTCTGTCCTTGACTTGAGGGAGGCGTCCATATATGTCCTATTAGTTTCCCGCGTCAGGTGAGAAAGAATTAGTTATTTGGTTTTCGAGACGCGCGTCTCGGCTAACGGGTGACTCCCTTATTAG
>QILK01000114.1 GCA_003233345.1 Gammaproteobacteria bacterium
TATAACGACACAAGCGTTCCAGCTTCTCTCGTTGGTGGGCTTTTATGGCCACACCGGCATGCAGTGAAAATCCGGACACGTTACCCACTGTATCTGCAAACCGTTCGTCTAAATCGCAGGCCGGCAAGGTTTGCAGGGTAAATACTTTGCGGCCTTGTTGCGGGCCTACTGCAATGCGGTAGGTAATGGAATGCCCCAGCAGTTGATCCATTGGCCCCTCTTCCTCAGCATCCAAGTTAAGATAGCTATTCTCGACATCGCGTTCCAATAACCCTTTTCTCTCTAAAAAACAACCAACGCGTTGAGCAAGGGTATGGGTCAGTTGGATCAGTTCCTTGCTTGTTGGCGCCTTGACCCATTGAAACCGTTTGTTTACTCCATTGGCGCTGTCAACATAGACACCATCGAGAAACAGCATGTGAAAGTGAATATTTAGATTCAACGCACTACCAAAGCGCTGGATCAACGTGACCGCGCCCGCGTGGGCTGTCGTTTTTATGTAGCCTGCTTTATGGGTAAGATGAGTCGCAATGGCACGATAGACAATCCCCAGCACCTGGCTCATTAGCTCGGGGTCGCGGGCAAAAAGAAAACGTAACTGATAGGGAAAACTCAATACCCATTGACGCATCGGTTTATGAGGCAAGACTTCATCCACCAAAAGCGCTGCGCTTTCCACCATCCGCGCAGCCCCACAGCTGGGACAGAAACCACGGCGTTTACAACTGAACGCTACCAGGTGTTCAGCATGACAAGTCTCGCAACACACCCGTAGGAAACCATGCTCAAGACGACCGCACTTGAGGGTTTCCTCGAATTCGCGCTGCACTTAACCTGGCAAAATCGTCCCTTGGGCTGCCAGTTGGTTAATAAACGCCGGGTAATGCTGTTCGATGAGTTGGTAGAGAAGTGTTTGCTCGGGTTGGTGGCGCTGGTAACGGTTAACGCCCAACCCCTTGTCGGCCTCCCTTGCCGCAAGCTTGGGTGACATACCTGCGTCCTTATCACTGAAATAGTGAGATAAAAAATTATAGAGTGATTAGGAGATAAGTCGTTGAAACAGTGCGATGGGTAGGACCGACGTGGGCCTAGTATGGTGACAGCGAAGGAGTGACATTATGATCGTTGGGGCTTATCCTATCCATATTTTTTGCAGCACTTTTTATTATTTATACTAATATAGTACTAGCAGAATCATTAGTATCTGACAACCAGCAAATTACATTTATTAGCAAGAAATTTGGAACATCCACTGCCAAGCGCGTTATTACCTGAAAGCAGATGCTTTCCCGAAACCAACGCCGGACAGTAACGGAAAAACTGGTTCTGGTTAACTTCAATGGGCTAACCATGGAGATTTTCTTATATGAGCCTTTCACTTAGACTAATTATCGCAATATCGTCTCTGGCAATCATCACTTTCATCGGCACACTAAGTATTAATATGGTCACCACTCGCAGCTATCTAAACCAACAGCTCGCGGATAAGTCACAAAACGCATCGACCGCTATCGCCAAAACCATTGCCACGGATCTGGCCGAGAAAAATGTTGAGAATATTACCATAACGGTGAATGCCTTATACGACAGCGGTAGTTACACTCGCATTCAGGTACAGGACGTAAGCGGCAACGTTCTTGCGGTACGCAAGCAAACGGTGATATCGGTTAAAGATGTCCCTGACTGGTTTATCAACTTTATTCCGTTAAAAGATACTGCCGGGATTCAACAAATTATTTCCAGCGATTTTGTACAGCTTGGACGCATTGTCGTGAATCCGCATCCTGGACTTGCCTATCAAGAACTTTGGGATACGTTTACCCGCAATACCTGGTGGTTGCTGAGCGTTGCGGTCATATCGCTACTGGCCTTTATGATATTGATCCGTCAGTTACTCAAACCAATAACCACCCTAAGAAAACAAGCCGAGCAAATCGCCAATGGCGATTTTACTATCCACGACACGCTGCCCAGTTTACCGGAGCTAAAAAAAGTGGGCGAAACCATGAACCGAATGTCGGCTAAAGTCGCCAGTATGCTTGCAGCACAAACGGAACTGACCGAGCGTATGCGTAAACGCGCCTATCAGGATGTGTTAACGGGGCTTAATAACCGGCGCTATTTTGCCGAGCAAATGGATCACCTGTTAAAAACACCTGAAGAGTTTATCAGTGGTGCGCTGATGTTAATCGAAATCAGTAGCTTCAAAGAATATAATCAGCAACATGGTTACGTCAAAGCCGACGACCTGTTACGCAAGACGGCAGAAATACTGTCGAACATTTGCGCTTCTATACAAGGGGTTTGTCTAGCACGAGTCAGTGGCGCATCGTTTTCATTTCTGGCCCCGAATACAACGCTAAAAGAGATCAAGGAATATGCGAACAAACTACAGTCGCAATTTGAATCATTACACGACAAGGGCTCCATCGACAATGTTGCCTCAATTCATATGGGTATCACCTGCTATGACGGCAGTCAGGACGGCACCGAACTTTTATCCATGTGCGATATGGCCTTGCGTGCCTCTCAGGTCAAAGGACCGAATTGCTGGCATATCTATGACGAGCAAAATCTAAAGCAGGAACGTATTCGCAGCGCAACTGCCTGGCGTAAAATTATCAAGCAAATGCTAAAAGAAAAAAAACTGGAACTGCATTTTCAACCAGTCCGTAATTTCAAGGACTACAGTATCCTCCATTATGAAGTGTTGGCGCGGCTACCGGATATCGATGGTAACCTGGTATCAGCGGGCACATTTTTACCCATGGCGCAGCGACACGGAATGGCGGTCGGCGTCGATATTGTCGTTATCGAAAAATTACTGGCGATGATGGGCGATGAAAATCAGGTGCAATATGCGGTTAACCTGTGCCGCAGTTCATTGCAAGACACCGCCTTTATCGACTGGCTGGAAAAAACGCTGGGCAAGTATCCAGATCGGGCGCCAAGTATCATCTTTGAATCGCAAGAATTCAGTGTCACTTCGCATTTAGATGATATTCACTTAAATATCGAACGTATTCGTGATCTCGGATGCGCTTTTTCACTGGACCACTTTGGAACCAGTTCTCCTGATTTTGGTTATTTGCTGAATACCAAAATAGACTATATCAAAATCGACGGTAGCTATATTCACGGAATACATCATCATGAGGATAACCGTTTCTTTATCAAATCGATTACTGAAATTGCCCACGGACTGGATATAAAAGTCATTGGCGAATACGTAGAATCAGAGTCAGAATGGAAAACGCTACAAAGTTTAAATCTCGATGGTGCACAGGGGCATTATGTTGGAAAACCATTTCCAGATGTAGCCCCTGACAAGGTATTTCATAAAACAGTCAATCATTCCAGCTAAAGCGCCAGAGGGTAAAATCAGTTTAAGCGACCTGAGGGGTTACTGGATAATAATCCATTGTCTCTGATAGCACTTTCAGCGACATCTTTAAGGATGCTCACGAGTTTTCTAGGGACTTCCGCTTCGTCAACCGTATCGATAATGATTTTCCGGTTTTTATAGGCAAGACTGTAACGCATTTCTTTATAAGAAATAATATTACTTTCCGTATAGCGTATTGGCTCGTGTGCCATGATATTGCCCCAGGTGATAAACGTATTCACTTCACGCCATACGTTATATTCAACACCATTCGCAATCACTATTTCCGAATTAAGATTTGTACTTTGCATTTTCCCCTCCGTTAGTATTCCAAGAACTTTATTGTTGTTTTTAAAATCCGTTAACTGCTTTAAATCATCCCATCTTATTGATTATTCTTTGTTTTTATATTTAACCAATATTATCTTTTTTTTGTAATGTTTCTATAATTTAAACTTATGCAACTATTACTCTTATTTAAAGCAACAGCCAACAGATTGCAAGTAAATTTGTTTATTATTTGTGTGACAAGGCAAACAAAATAAAAACATGGTGTTAAGTAAGGGTTATATTTTAGTTAAATCTCGTTCTATTTAACAACGCCCATTGAATAACCCGCCACAAGATTTTTTTCTACAAAAACAAGGTCGGTCTCGCCGCGAATGCATGGGTACTCGTTCAATCAATTAGGTGAAAAAATTAACGGGGCAAACCACTCGCTGTTCATCTTTGCGCAATCAAAACCGGCGATTGTTATCTCTCTCAACACCAAACCACGCCAGCACAAATGCCATCATGCTTAACGTTGCCGATATATAGAATACCGTACTGCCACCGACGGTACTCCACAGGTAACCACTGAACAAACTGCCGATAGCGCCGCCCAAACCAAAACTCAAACTACTATACAAAGCTTGCCCTCTGCCCTGATGCTCCTGGGTAAAATAATGATGAATCAGATAAATGCTGACCGCATGAACCACACCAAAACTGGCGGCATGCAGTGTCTGCGCCAGGATTAACACACCCAGATTCCCGGGGACACTGGCGATTAATAGCCAGCGAATGGTGGTGAGTGCAAATGCCACCAGAAACAGATTTCTAGCGCCGAACCGCTGTAATAATCGATGCATATAGACAAAAATAATTATTTCAGCCACCACCGCCCAGGCCCACAGATAACCGGCCTTATCGACATGCCCGGATTCTTCTAGATAACGGGTAAAAAAAGCGTAATAAGGTCCGTGACTGGCTTGTAGTAAAAAGGTAGTCAGCAACAAAAAAATCACATTCTTATGACACAGACTCTCACACAATGGACGTTTTCTGGATATTTTTTTTACCCCATCTTCTTTCGGAATCATCATGCTGGAAATCCATATTCCAGTAAAGAGTACCAGTAGCAAATAAGGTAAAACACTGAAGGGCAACATTGTCGATGTAGTCGCTTTTTCGCGAACTTTAATAACCCCGCCAACCACGGCACGAACTTGATCAATCGTGTCGCTGGCGGTAAACCATTGTCCAAAGACAATCACTGCGATGACAAATCCGACCGAACCCCAAATACGTATCGCATTATAATGATGGGTATCCTGACCAAGATGATTCATCGTCACTGCTTCGACTTGCGGTAGCGACGCATTCCAGAAAAAACTGAAAAACAACATCACTATCGCTAGCCACCAATAGCTTGAATTAAACAAGACCCCGGCAAAACAGATAACACTTAGCAGGGATGCAAGCCTGACTATCTGTACGCGTTTACCCGTGTGATCGGCAATCCAGCCCCATACATTTGGCGCGACCACCTTGGTCACCAATACGATCGCTATCAATTCGCCGATCTCGGCATCGTTAAACCCAAGGTCTTTAAGATAATGGTTCCAGTAAGGAACTAACGCACCAATGGTGGCAAAATAAAAGAAATAAAATGACGACAGACGCCAGTGCAATAATGACTTGAGCATGGTTCGGTTTTTCTATCCGCCTATTTTTTCTCTACGTCAGGATTTTGTGCGGCGATTACCGGTGTTGTCGATGTCACTTCCTGATTTTGACCACGATGACGTAACAAATGATCCATCAGGCAAATAGCCAGCATCGCCTCAGCGATCGGTGTTGCTCTAATGCCAACGCAGGGGTCGTGCCGACCTTTGGTAACCACTTCTATGTCATGGCCATTGACATCAATGGACGCCACGGGTAAACGTAAACTGGACGTTGGTTTCAATGCGATCGATACACAGATGTCCTGACCGCTGGATATTCCACCGAGCACACCGCCAGCATTGTTACCAATAAAACCTTTTTTGGTCAGTGGGTCGCGATGCTCGGTACCCAGCTGTGTGACCGATTCGAATCCGGCACCAATTTCAACGCCCTTGACCGCATTGATACTCATCATTGCATGGGCAATATCGGCATCCAATCGGTCGAAAATCGGCTCGCCAAGACCGGGTGGCACACCAGTAGCGACAACATTTACCCTCGCACCTACAGAATCGCCTTTTTTTCTCAAGGCGTCCATATAATCTTCCAGCTTGGCTACTGAACTCGCATCGGGGGTAAAAAATGGATTATTTTCCACTTCGTCCCAGTCAAAAGACATCGGTTTATTCGGTCCTAATTGCGCCAGATACCCTCTTATCCTGATTTGGTAGTTATCTAACAAGTATTTTTTAGCAATCGCACCGGCCGCAACCCGCATTGCCGTTTCCCGTGCCGACGAACGACCGCCACCGCGGTAATCTCGAAACCCATACTTTTGTTGATAAGTATAATCGGCATGTCCAGGACGAAAAGTATCCTTAATTTCACTATAATCTTTGGAACGCTGGTCAGTATTGTAAATAATCAAAGCAATGGGGGTTCCAGTTGTCTTGCCAGCAAAGACACCCGACATAATTTCCACCTTATCGGCTTCGCGTCTTTGCGTCGTATGCCTGCTTTTGCCCGGTTTGCGCCGATCCAGATCTTTTTGCAGATCCTGCTCGTCTAGACTCAAGCCCGGCGGACAGCCATCAACGATCGCCACCATACCCGGACCATGACTTTCTCCAGCGGTACTGACGACAAACAATTTTCCATAACTATTTCCTGACATGTTTTCCTGCCACCTCACACTATAATAGATTTATCATACCCCGTAGCTTGGCTACGGGCACGAACCATTAGTAAGTTAACGGTAAATTAAAAACCTCGTGCGCCGATCAATATTGAACAGTCAATTGTAGAGTAGATCATCGTGAGCAAACCACTAAGACAACATGAAAATAAAGTAGGATCCTATCTGGGGAAACCAATATATGAAATCATTAAAGTACAGGATCAAACATTTATTTTTGTGCGCATCGCCAGCGCGGATGCAGACGGCTATCCACTAACACAGCTAAAGCAGGGAGAAATATTGTTTACGCCAGGACTCATTTACACAAAACAGTTATAAGCTAAACCTGCTGCTGTTATTATACGCTAACATCCAGACCTTTGCGGTGTGTTTCATTGATCAGCTGCACCAGGTCGATATATTCTTTTTCTATGCCGGGGTCTATGCATTATTTATTTTTACTATCGACCGAATCAAAAGTATATCCCAGCGCATGACGGCGACCTGAAAGGCGCAATGGTGTGCCCATTTCCACCTTGTACGGATGCGAATCAGCAAGTAATTTATCTAAAAAAGCACCGTCATACGCCAATTTATTAGTACCGAGTATATTATCCACCAACAACCTGACCTTTTTACCATCAGGACGTTTGATAACCAGATAAGCCTTGTTTTCAACACGAAACTTTACCAGTTGGACATCCATTGTAAAATCCGCTGAGGCATTGAAATGGATAATGTGTTTTGGCAACAGGTAGCCACTGATAGCGGATATCATATAAACCATAAAAACGATAGCGGAACGTGTTCCCCATACGCCTATATGGTGGAACAACTTAGCGACCAAGCTGCCACCAACAGATTTATCGACTTTCACCATAAACATCGCAATGGGTGCTGACAATAAAATACCGACCCCACCGAAAATTCTAAAAAAGCTATCTTCAAGACCCTGCGCCTCGACAACGACATTGGTTGGCTGGAATAAAAAAAGTAATAGCAAAATAGCGATCAGCGATGCGACTACAAGCATTAGCGTTTGAACCAGTTTTTTGAGCAATTGATTTTCCAAATGTAAGCTTCCAAATAGACAAATTTTTCTTAAAAATCTTAAATAACTATATTTATCAACGTCTTAAATGTTTTACGCCGCCTTGGTAACGCAATATAGTACCTGATTCAAACTGTTTTGTGTATTAAAACCGGTTCACAACACCACGCGAAGACTGTTGTCGGACTGAATGCTTTAAGAATATAATAGAATTAGTAAACTAATTTTAAAGCAAACTGTCTGATTTTTCGATAACTTCTTGTGAGGACAAACGGTTTGCAAACGTACGCTAAACGAATCTTTAAGCCATATGTGGAGCTTAGCAAAAAAGGATATTAACCATATGAAACGATTACGCAATGACCATGGCTTTACCCTAATAGAATTGATGGTCGTTATTCTGATACTGGGCCTCCTGGTGGCCTATGTCGGACCCAGGGTTTTAGGTTTTAGCGATAAAGCAAAAATAGATACTTCACGAGCGCAAATCAGTGGACTTGTTACTGCGCTAAAACTTTATAAAATAGACAACGGACAATATCCCAGCGCTGAACAGGGCTTAAGTGCTCTGGTTAAAAAACCTACCGCCGACCCATTGCCCAATAACTGGAAGAAAAAAGGATACATGGGAAAACGCAAGCTACCTAAAGATCCCTGGGGTAGAGATTATCAATATGCAAACCCAACGCTCCATGAAGAAAATCAAGACATTGATGTATATTCACTAGGACCTGATGACAAATCTGATGAAGATGATATTGGTAACTGGCAATCTAAAAACTAACGATAAGCACCGAGGGTTTACCTTAATTGAATTGATGGTGGTTATGATGATTATCGGTCTGCTTGCCAGCCTGGTGATGATCTCTTTCCCTGATGACTCTGTCAAAAAAATTAGCCACACCGAAACCCGGCGACTGGCCGGTCTGGTCAAACTAGCCAGCGAAAATGCCACCTTAAAAGCACGCGCTGTGGGTATCGAATTTAGTCATAATAGTTATCGTTTTTTAGTTCGCAATGCCAGTAGCGAATGGATTCCCCTTAACGATAAAATTTTCAGGAAACGACTCATCCCTAACAACCTGCAAATTGAAATCGAATTATTTGGCAAACTTAAAAAATTCAAAGTCGACGACACCCTGGGTCCGCAAGTATTGTTATCCGCCAGTGGTGAAATCACACCATTCACAGCACGAATCAACCTAAGGAATGAAAAAGCGTTTTATCAGCTTAAAGCACAATTTGGTGGCTATGTGGCCATTGAGGATCTGGAAACAAAGCAATGAAAACCGATCGCGAACAAAACGGCTTTACCTTAATTGAAATAATGGTCGCACTTTTTATTGTCGCAATAACACTGGGCACTTTGGTGAGTGCTTCGGGTCGTTATATTGATAGCACTGCGCATCTAAAAAACCTGACCTTTGCTCACTGGGTCGCAGAAAACAAGGCCACTGAGATATTGATCAATAAAGGCAACGTCTCCACCTTAGGCGAGCAAACCGGTACGGTGACCATGGCAAAGCGCCAATGGGTATGGAAAATCGTTGTCACCCCCACGCCTGACGATAGCGTTAAAAAAATCATTGTCACCGTGACGCTACCCAAGTCGAAAAATAAACATTTGGCCAAGTTGGTGACCTATGTCAATCACTAAACACCACATTCAGCGACAGCGAGGGTTTACGCTAATAGAATTGATGGTCTCCCTGGCAATATTCGCGACAATTTCCACCTTGTCATTTATGAGCCTAATCCGCATTCAACAGGCACAAGCGACCACCGATAAGGAAATGAGCCGATTGACCGAGCTGCAACGGGCAATGCGACGAATGGGACAAGACATACTTTATGCCTCGTCCAGAGGGGCACGTGATAATAATGGAAAACCGATACCGGCATTCAGTGGCAAGCGTTTTCCTGAGGTCTATCTACAATTGACGCGCTCGGGTGTCGACTCACTGATTAATGGAAATCCATCTAACCAGCAACGCATTGGCTACCTGTTTGAAAAAAACACCCTCTACCGTCTGGTTTGGCAACAACTCGACCAGGCCCCCGATTCGAAACCAGAAAAGTATCCGATACTGACCAAAGTAAGCGCGATGCAAATAAACTATCTGGATAGAAGCAAAACCAATCATAAAAACTGGCCCGTGAACGCAGCCAAGGCGAACGAAGAACCCATTGCTTTGGAAATTATTGTGACCACCAAAGACCTGGGCAAATTTAGACGTCTGTTCTATATTCGCGACCCAAACTAATGTCAATCACCGAGCCTGTAGACAATGAAAACACAAACAATCTCTAGACAAAACGGCATCGCCCTGCTAACGGTTATGTTTATTCTGGTGCTGGCCACAACACTGTCCGTGGCAATGGTCCGCGAACTGAATCTAGGGATAAAACGGATCGACTATACACGCGAAAATGGACAGGTCTATTTTTACGCACTTGGTGTCGAAAGCTGGGCTTTGGGGCGTTTAAAAAAAGACCGGCAAACAGATACCACTAATGGAAAAATGGATCATTTAAAAGAACAGTGGAATCAAAAAATCAAGCTGCAAATTGTCGACAAAAACGCTAAGGTCAGTGGGCAGATTAGCGATTTACAGGCAAAATTTAATATCAATAATTTGCGTGCTGAAACTGACGTTAAACCACCCCCAGTAAACAGCGACAAAGCCAAAAAACAACCGACACCGCCTCCTCCAAAAACCGATCCTGCACCCGGATCGGAAAAACCGACGGCAAGCGCCAAGAAAAAACCGCCTAAACCAAAATTGAAAAAAACATCCCGCGCCCAGTTAGAATATTTAACACGGATACTGAATAAGTTGGACATACCGACAAACCTGGCCTACGCGATCGCCGACTGGGTCGATAGCGATAAAGTCGTGCGCTTCCCCGGCGGCGCTGAAGATACTGACTACCTAAGCCTAAACCCACCGCACCGGGCACCCAACAATCAAATTGCCAGCATTACTGAACTAAGAATGATCAAAGGGATGAAAGAAAAATACTATAATAAGCTTAAACCTTATATTATAGCGCTACCCACAGCGACCAAAGTAAATGTCAATACCGCGCCGGCAGTATTGTTACAAAGCCTGTCCCCGAGTTTTGATGCGCAAACGGCAAGCAATATAATCGAATACCGGGGTAATAAACCCTTTAAATCACCTAAGGAATTTATGTTATATATCAAAACAATTACCGGTAAAAAAGAAGTCGCACCGCGCGAAATGGAAAATTTAATCTCCGTTTCCAGTGAATATTTTTCCAGCCATGCCACAATAATAATGAAGCAGGCACGAATTGACCTGATCAGCCTGCTGCTTAGAAATCAGGTTTCAACGCGCGTTATTCGTCGTGGACTTAGGGCGCTATAATGAAAGATACCTTTTTTATCTATATGACGCAGCCAGATGCAGACCGTGTGCAATGGGCGATTGGCGGTAAACACCGGATCAAAAAAATAAACTCAGGCAAACTCAGCCAGGCTGCCAAGGCCATCGGTAATCGTCCTGTGGTTTTAATCATTCCTGGCGCTGACGTACTGCTAACCGAGACACGTATTCCCAGCAAAAACCGTCAACGTTTGGCTAAGGCAATCCCGTATGCACTCGAAGAATTTATCATCGATGACATCGCCAGCCAACATTTTGCGCTCGCGGATAAACTATCAGCCACTTCACAAGCAATCGCCGTTATCAGCAAAAAAACCTTAAATAATTGGTTACAAGTGACCAAAGACGCGGGTATTAAGTTAAACAGTATTATACCGGATACACTGGCAACACCCATAACACCGGGCTGGACTATCATCGCAAATAATTCGCAATCAATACTGAGAACTGGGGCTTTTAGTGGCTTTTCAACCGACACCAACAATCTCCTGCAATCGCTAAAATCGCTACTATCAGACAAAGACCTTCCCAACCCAAAAAACATCACGTTGATTGCCACCGAAGACTCGCTTGCCGACCAACAAACCATCGTCGATTGGTCTACAAAAAATAAAATTAAAATTAAAAGCGTCAATTATACCAATCAACTGGTTGCCCTGTTTGCAAAGCAATTTAACCCGTCGCAGAGTATTAATCTAACCAACGGATTATTACAATCGGGTAAAAAATCGACCGGGTTTATTCGAAAATTTTACCCGGCACTGGCCGCATGTCTAATTTGGCTCGGCTTCGAATTCAGTTCCGGGTTTATACGCTACTTGAATATGGACAGTGAGTATCAACAACTAAAAAAGGAATCCATCGTACTTTTCAAGCAATCTTTTCCCAACGCGAAAAAATTTTCCAACGTAAAAAAACGCATGCAGGCTACCCTTAGAACATTTGACAAAAAACACAGTGGTCACCAGTTCGGCTTTATCGAGCTACTCGGCGCCAGCGGCCATATTATTAAAAACATTGAATCGATGAAAGTTGCTAATCTGCATTTTCAAAATGGCGAACTCAACATACGTTTTACCATTGATGATACGGGTAAAATCGATACCATCGAAAACCAACTAAAAAAACTCGGTTTGTCAATCACCCGTGGTGCCTCTGACAAAAACGATAATGGCTATTCCAGTCAAATGACGATTAGCGGTAAAAAGTCGTGAGCAAACAGGGCAATTTTTCCCAGATCAACGACTGGTATTCGGCACGAGAACCGCGCGAGCGGGTGTTAATCATGGTTATGGCCGTGCTGGCATTCGCGATCCTAGTACATCTGGCCATCTGGACTCCGCTGAGCGATAAATACTTCGATACCGAAAAGAAGTTAAAAAAAATGCGTGCGGATGTGATTTGGATGCGCCAAGCGACCCCGAAACTACTCGCATTACAGGGCAACACTAGCACAACAAAACCGGGTTCCAACGAATCATTGCAAACGATTATTAACCGGACGTCAAAAATAGCAAAATTACAAAATGCGATCCGCCGGGTAAGGCCCACGGGAAATGAGCGCGTGCAAGTGTGGATCGAAAAGGCTAAATTTAACGAACTCATCGCATGGATCGAATTGGTTAAAAATCAATATGGAATCGATATTTTTACTATCTCGCTCGAACGCGACACCGCCCTTTCCGGACACGTGAATGCTCGGGTGATTTTTATCAGGATGCAATGATGACAAAAAAACTCTCCAAATTTATATTAATTTTCGCCACCTATGCATTATTTCTGTTATGGACTTTTCCGGCAATTCAAGCCTACCAGCTATTACGTCCACAATTACCATCGGTACAAATGGCATCACTTAAAGGAACCATTTGGGCAGCACAAGTGCGCAATCTAAAAATCGGCTCAACCTTGTTTCGCAGCGGCCATCTATCGTTAAACCTAGTGCCGCTACTGGCGGGTTCCGTCTCGGTGGATGTGCACCTAAAATCACTGTTAGGTTCGTCTACAGGCACTATTAATATTGACCAAAACGGGTTCTTCAGTGCTTATGCGTTTAAAACAAAGATCAATGCCGCTAGTCTTGCCCAACTACTCGGGTATAAAGTCAATGCGCGTGGAACGGTTGTTATCGATCTGGATCGAGCAACTTTTTCTGACCGCCATTTAAAACATGCTAGTGGTAAGGTTCGCTGGGTTAACGCTATCATCGAAGGTCCGGTTAAACTCGATTTTGGAACAATCACTATTGTGCTCAAAACCCGCAAAAATCGAATTACCGGGCTGATCAGCAATCGTGGCGTGAAAACCAAATTAACAGGTACTATCGTTTTTAAAACGGATAAGACCTTTAAAGTAAATCTTAAAATCAAAAACAATAGCCAACTCGGGCAAACAATTGCTGCCCTCGTCGGCCCCATTGCCAGTGTTGACAGTGGCGGTAACGTTAAAATTAATTTTGCCGGTAAGTTGTAACATGGATACAAAAAAACAAAAACCCCGCGGCACCAAGTTTTCGGTTTTAAACCAATTAAAATCGGCAAGGGATATGGGTGAAGTCGTCGCGGCCTTTCGTGAGTCTCCCGCACTAAACCGCTGGGGAAAACGATTGCCTGGGTTGTTAACCTTAAGCTTTGTCCTTCTCGGTGCTTATGCGGCCGCGACACTAACCTGGCAGATTCTCCCTAAACCAGCGCTGAGCATACCCAGCACTGGCAAAACGATCGTCTCCGTCAAGCGCAAGGCCAATTCGAGCTTGCCCTCCCACCCCGCATCTGATATTGCCAATTGGAAATTATTTGGGGAACTAGAAAAGGCATCTGCGGTCAAACCTGTCACTAAGAAAATTGTGGCGCTAGACAAAATAAAAGAAACAACGTTGAGTGTAAACCTAATTGGTATTGTTTTTTCAAAACACGAGCATGAATCCAGGGCGATCATATTAGGTGGGCCTAAAAATGCAAAGGCACATAATTTATATAAAGTAAATGATCAAGTGGCGCCTAGCGCAAAAATTACCCGTATTCTTCGTGATCAGATCATTTTAATCCACAATAATGAACAGGTAAGCTTAAAATTGCGATCTGTAAAAGAGACTGAAAAGCTATTAAAAAAATATTCTATTGATATCAAAGAGTTAAAAAAAGAAACTGCCAGAAAGGACGATACTTTAAGATAACCTGTGGTTGGAGTATGATATGACCCATCAAGGTTTTATCAATGAATAATTAACAAAATATATGCCCGATGATAAGGAAATAACGTGCATCAAAATGCGCCGCATTGAACAAAATTCGAGACAAAAAATTAAATGGATATAAAAAAGAAAATAGGAATCGTATTTTTACAGCTTGTGCTGGTCTTGTCGCTGCTACCCGTTGCTTCTAATGCGCAACCCATCAACTTTAAACTCGATGGCGTTCCAATACAAACACTGATTAGCACCGTTTCGGAAGTCACTGGAAAAAACTTTGTCGTCGATCCACGGGTCAATGGGAAAGTCACTGTTTTTTCATCAAAACCGTTAAACTCAAAAGAAATTTACCAGGTTTTTCTTTCGGTACTTGAAGTTCACGGGTATTCAGCCGTGCCTTCCGGCAGTGTTATCAAAATTGTTCCCAACGTCAAAGCTAAACAAGATGCCATTCCGACTAACGAAGACAGCAATGGCAACCAAATGATTACCCGAGTTATACAGGTTAAAAATGTATCTGCCGCGCAACTGACGCCCATTCTACGACCGTTAATGCCGCAGCATGGCCATCTGGCTGCATACAACTCTACAAACACATTAATCATCACTGACCGGGCGAATAATGTTAAGCGGCTGCTTAAAATTATCGACAGGATTGACCGGGTCAGTGATTCCGAAGTCGATATCATCCGACTACAGCATGCATCTGCCGCTGAAATTGTCAGAATTCTAAGCAAGTTACAGCGCGGTGCGGTGCGCGGAAAAGGCCAACGACAAAAGGTAAAACTGGCTGCTGACCAACGCACCAACAGTGTCCTGCTCAGTGGTGAAAAATCTGCAAGAATTAAAATGCGGGCCATTATCACCCATATGGATACACCGTTACATTCGGGGGGTAATACGCATGTGATATACCTTCGCTACATCAAAGCTAAAGATATTGTTCCCATATTGACAGGCGTTAGTAAATCAATAAAAGCAAAAGATATTAAGGGTAGAATCATCCCCAGCAAACCAAAGGGTAACTTAGGGGAAAAATCAAAAATCAGTATTCAGCCAGATGAAGCTAACAACGCGCTGGTCATCACCGCGCCACCGGGGATCTTTCGGTCATTAAAACAGGTCATTAGCCAACTCGACATCCGCCGGGCCCAAGTATTGGTCGAAGCCGTTATCGCTGAAGTGTCTGTAGACAAGGCGCGTGAACTGGGTGTGCAATGGCTGGCAGGAAGCAAAAATAGTAATGGTAAAGATGCGGTCATAGGCGCATCAAATTTTAGCGGTGCTAGCAGTGGCAGTATCGTCAATCTCGCCCAAGCCGCCAAGTCAGGGCAAGTACCTGCACTAGGTGATGGGCTGAGTCTTGCACTTGGGGCGGTTACCGGCAAAAATCAGGGACTGGGTGTTTTGATTAGCGCACTAAAATCCTCAAGCGATGCCAATATTCTTTCAACACCGTCCATCGTCACACTGGATAATCAAAAAGCTGAAATTGTTGTTGGCCAAAGTGTTCCATTCAAAACCGGCAGCTTTACTAACACCGGCGGTACCAATGGCGCTGTCAACCCGTTTCAGACTATTCAACGCCAGGATGTCGGGCTAAAATTAAAAGTGACTCCGCAGATCAATGAAGGCGATGCTATTATGCTGGAGATTGACCAGGAAATATCGAGCATAACACCGAGCAAGCTTGCGACAGATATCATCACTAATAAACGGACTATCAAGACTACCGTGATGGTTAACGACGGACAGGTGCTGGTATTAGGCGGTCTGATCGACGAAAAGGTAGAAACCACCAAACAACGTGTGCCATTACTTGGCGACATACCACTACTGGGTAGACTGTTTCGCTATAATAAAACCAGCAAAGTAAAGCGTAACCTGATGGTATTTTTGCGGCCGGTTATACTTCGCGACGCGGCCGTACAACAATCGGTAACCCATAACAAATATCAGTATATACGCCAGCAACAACTCCTCTTTCGCAAAAAAGGCGTACCGCTTTTCCGCGACAAAATCTCGCCGTTAATGAAAGAAAAACTGAAGAACATGACCACGCTTCCTGATGACTTGATCGATAAAAAATCGAAGAAGACTAAATCAGATGATAGCTCGAGCCACACGACTAAGGAAAAAACCACCGTCCCCAGTCAATCTGATGCCAAAACATCTAAATCCAGCAAGTCTAAAACCAAGGCAGACGCAAATGCTTCCAATAATTATGAAGGTGAATATACCGACGAATATAATGACTATTCTGAAGAGCCTTACATAAAGAAAAAGAAAAAGAAAAAGAAGAAAAAGAAGAAAAAGAAGAAAAAGAAGAAGAAGTCAAAAAAATCAACAAATTCTGATGACAGCACTGCGCTCGATTCTATTGACGACTAATGTAAAGCCAGCCATTCGTGAAAGACGCTAATTATGATTCAAAGCAAGACAGCCACTCTAAGCAACTACCCTATAATTATGCGCGACGCCATGGCATCCTGATCAAACAATACACTCAGGACCATGTCGATGTCGTACACAGGGAGAATATCAATGCCACTATTCTCTCTGAACTACGCAGATATACGGGCAAACGTCTAAACCTGGAAGCGGTAGACGAGGAAAATTTTAGTAAGTTACTATCACAGCATTATGAGGGTGGCAGTAACCGGGCAACTCAGGTAATGGAAGACCTTGGCGACGACCTTGATCTGAGCGATATCGCTTCTGAGTTATCAGAACCTGCTGACCTTCTGGACAGTGATGATGACGCGCCAATTATCCGCCTGATCAACGCCTTATTAACCGAAGCTGTCAAAGAGAGTGCTTCTGATATCCATATTGAACCCTATGAGAACAAATTAACGGTGCGTTTTCGGATCGATGGTGTTTTGCAAGAAATGCTACAACCACCTCACCAAATCGCGCCCTTGCTGGTGTCGCGAATCAAGGTCATGGCGCATCTGGATATTGCCGAAAAACGAATACCGCAGGATGGGCGTATTTCACTAAAAGTAGCCGGTCGCCCAGTCGATATTCGCGTGTCCACACTGCCATCTAATTATGGCGAACGTGTTGTTATGCGTCTATTGGATAATCAAGCGGGAAGACTGGATTTAAGCCAACTGGGAATGGAACAATCGCACTGTGACCTGCTCGATAAACTGATTCATAAACCTCACGGAATACTGCTAGTCACGGGTCCAACCGGCTCGGGTAAAACGACAACCCTCTACGCATCATTAACACGCTTAAACGATCGCAGTCGTAATATTGTCACCGTCGAAGACCCCATTGAATATTACCTGGATGGCATCGGCCAGACTCAGGTCAATAATAAAATAGACATGACCTTTGCCCGCGGCTTGCGTGCAATATTAAGACAAGACCCGGATGTAGTTATGATCGGAGAAATTCGCGATTTTGAAACGGCACAGATAGCTATCCAGGCAAGCTTAACCGGGCATTTTGTACTATCGACCGTACATACCAATACCGCGATCAGTAGCGTCACCCGGCTACGCGATATGGGTATCGAACCCTTCCTGTTATCTTCAAGTCTACTAGGTATCGTCGCTCAAAGGCTGGTTAGAGTGCTTTGCCTGGCGTGTAAAACACCCTATACCGCGTCGGTAAGTGAATGTGAAAAAATGGGCGTTAACGCAGACAACCCACCGACCCTGTACAAGGCCAACGGTTGTGAGAAATGTAGAAATCTGGGTTATTCCGGCCGCACCGGGATCTATGAAGTGCTCGAGGTCGATGAGCAAATCCGCGAGATGATTCACGATAAAAAGAGCGAGCTGGACATGATAACCCATGCCCGTAAAAGCTCTCAGTCTCTTCGTGTCGATGGCATTCGCCGGATACTAGCTGGTGAGACCACATTGGATGAAGTGCTTCGTGTTTCCCTGGAGGGCTAGCCCAGTCTAATTATGAGTGCATTTGAATACACGGTTCTTGACAAAAAAGGTCACGAAAAAAAAGGCGTTCTAGAGGGGGACACGCCCAAACATATTCGGCAAATACTACGTGATCAAGACATGATCCCGCTGACAGTAAATCTCGTTTCTAATCAATCGGAAAAATCGACTGGTATAAGACGACATTCATCGCAACGAATGGGCCCTTTGGAATTGGCGCTGGTTACCCGACAACTCTCGGCACTCTTGCAATCGGGTTTACCGCTCGAAGAGGTACTACAATCTGTAGCCGCGCAAAACAACAAATCACACATAAAAAAAATTCTGCTATCGATTCGTTCTAAAGTACGTGAAGGACACAGCCTAGCTTCCGGTATGGCGGACTTTCCAAAAGTATTTCCGGAGCTCTATCATAAAACAGTCCAGGCCGGTGAAGCCACCGGGCATCTCGATATCATACTCGAACGCTTGGCGGACTATGCAGAAACCCGCCACCGAATCAAACAGCGCACAACATTAGCACTATTTTATCCTGCGTTGATGACCGTGGTATCGATTGCGATTGTTTTGGCTTTGCTGACTTATGTGGTACCTGAGGTAGTCAAGGTATTTGACAGCGCTGATAAAAAGTTACCCGTGATGACCGAGATCGTAATCTCGATCAGTGATTTTTTCAAGCATTACTACTTGCTTCTGGCTGCTACGATCGCAATTGCTATTGTCTCTTTTAAAGCGATGTTACGCCAACCGTTGACCCGCGCTGCATGGCACCGGTTTGTTTTAACACTACCCCTAATCGGCCATCTTACCCGAACCACAAACACAGCACGTTTCGCTAAAACCTTGAGTATTCTGACCGCGAGCAACGTTCCTATTCTCGAAGCATTACGTATTTCCGGTGAAGTATTGACAAATTTACCCATGCGTTATGCCGTTGAAAAAGCAACGGTCATGGTCCGCGAAGGTGCCAGTTTATTCAACGCACTTTCTCAATCCGGATACTTCCCGCCTATGACCCTAAGCCTGATTTCCAGTGGCGAAGCCAGCGGTAAGCTCGAGTCCATGCTTGAACGTTCCGCTGAGATACAAGAGCGTGAAGTCGAATCAACCATTACCACACTACTGGGTTTATTTGAACCCATTCTGATTTTGATCATGGGCGCGTTTGTGCTAATTATTGTTGTTGCTCTATTACTACCAATTTTTGATTTAACCACACTGGTAGGCTAACCTGCATACGGGTAACCCGGTCTTCGCTACCAGCGTCGGCGAGTATTAAATAAAACAAATTCATGAGTAGCCCGGACTTCGCGCAGCGAACGCCGGGGAAAAATAGGGTTCGAAATTCAATTAAAACAGGCATATGTGCAAGGTAGTCGGTAGCAAACTAAGACACGGAAGAATCGGATGTTCGTTCTCCCGGCGTTCGCTACGCGAAGTCCGGGCTACTCGCTAATATTTTTCATCTAATATACGCATAAAAAGCGCACTATTTTTAATACTATCTGCTATTTTGGTATCAACTCTCTGGAAATTTTCAACACGCTGCTATACTTGACCTTGTACATTCAGATTTCTCTCAACTAACAAAAATGGTTGTTTAAGGAGAGTATTCAGTATGCGGTATAATTTTTGTCGAAGTCCATTATTAGCCTTGCTACTACTAGTCGTCACCTGCTTACCAGCGTATTCACAAGATCCCGGCGCATTAAATCGCAGCGACCTCTATTCTCGTAGTTCGGTCTCTTATTTGAATGGCCAAAAAGAGCTGTTTATTTTGTTACTGGAAACGGGCGATGATAAAGCGCTGTTACGACTCCGTTATTCAGACTATAAACTGGCGTAATCCAGGCTTTCAGAATTTAGCTATTTTGAATATAGTCAATGGCTTCATGTAAGCGCTGCACCGGGATAATTTGCATTCCGTCAATGGCTGTCTCTTTTGGTATGTTTGCCTTGGGTACAATCGCCTTTTTAAATCCATGCTTGCTTGCTTCTTTAATCCGCTCCAACCCGTCTGGCACCGGTCTGACTTCACCTGCCAAACCAATTTCACCAAACGCAATTAAATCATTGGGTAGCGGTTTGTCGCGAAAACTAGATAAAACAGATAACAATACCGCCAGGTCTGCGGCCGTTTCGGTGACACGCACACCGCCAACAACATTAACATAGACATCCTGATTAACCATCGCAACACCGGCATGGCGATGTAACACGGCTAACAACATCGATAACCTGTTTTGCTCTAACCCTAGTGTTACCCGTTTTGGATTGCTCATCTGACTATCGTCGACCAGCGCTTGTGCTTCGATTAATAACGGCCGACTGCCTTCGCGGGTAACCATAATAATGCTTCCAGCAACGGGGCTTTCATGACGGGATAAAAATATGGCAGATGGATTGTTGACCTCTCGCAATCCGCTATCGGTCATGGCGAATACACCAATTTCATTGACAGCGCCAAATCGATTTTTAATGGCGCGAATAATTCTAAATCGACTGCTGGTATCACCCTCAAAGTATAATACCGTATCAACGATATGTTCCAACACCCTGGGGCCGGCGATCGCCCCTTCCTTGGTAACATGACCCACCAAAAATAACGCCGTCTGCGTTTTTTTGGCAAACTGCGTTAGCTGAGCAGCACACTCCCGAACTTGAGTGACCGAACCCGGCGCCGAACTCAAAGCATCAGTATAAACTGTTTGAATAGAGTCAATCACCATGACATCAGGTTTTTCCTTGTCGGCGACCGCAATTATTCTTTCGACTGAGGTTTCTGCCAGACATTTTACCTTGTCAGCCGAGGCTTTAAGACGACTGGCACGCATACTGACCTGTTGCAACGATTCCTCACCGGTAACATACAAAGCCTTATGGTGCTCGGAAAGCACTGCGACTGTTTGCGTTAATAATGTTGATTTACCAATACCGGGATCACCGCCGATAAGCACGACTGACCCGGCAGTCAACCCACCCCCTAATACCCTGTCCAACTCATGAATACCGGTTTTAGTCCGGCTTTCGGCTTCAAGTACAACATCACTTAATAGCGCGACAACATTATGAGCGGCGCTACCGGTATAACCACTATAGCGGCTACCCGCTCCATTTTTTTCAGCGACCGCTTCCGATAACGAATTCCAGGCACCGCATTCGCCACACTGACCAGACCATTTATGCGCGACGGTACCGCAATCATTGCAAAAATAACTCGCTTTTTGTTTCGCCATAATCAATTCCAGAGATAACAGATCCGCTATTGTAGCCCGGACTTCGCGAAGCGAACGCCGGGAAACGAACAGTATATCTTACAACATTTATTTTAAATATCTATTGTCTTGTTACAAATATTTTTTTTGTATTTGAATGTGTTTTCCCGGCGTTCGCTTCGCGAAGTCCGGGCTACGATTTCAATCTGAGGTTTTAAATTTAACGCGCGCGGTAACCTGGCATAGCAATTCGTAGGAAATGGTGCCGGCGCTACTGGCAACTTCTTCTATGGGTAATATGCCGGATTTATCACTGCCCCCCCAAAGTATTACCTTGTCGCCCAATTTCGGCTTTTTTATATTAGTCAGATCCACCGTAATCATATCCATCGAAACCCGGCCCACTAATTTAGCCACTTGACCATTAACCATAACCGGTGTTCCTGCTTTTGCATGCCAGGGGTAACCATCGCCATAACCAATCGCGACCACACCAACCAGCATATCCTGCGGGCACACCCACGCGCCACCATAACCCACTGGATCGCCAGTCACCTGCTGGCGGATGCCTATCAGCGCGCTTTCGAGTGTCATAACTGGCTTGAGACCATCATCTGAACCGATTGAATTTATAAAAGGGGATGCACCATATAACATGATGCCGGGCCTGATCCAGTCACCCAGGTCATCCTCGATAAATAATGTTGCCGCTGAGTTTGCAATCGATTTTATTCCTGACAACGATGCCGTCACCTGTTTAAAAGCCTGTCGCTGGGTTTGTAAATACTTGTCTCGGCGATCATCCGCATTAGCAAAATGCGTCATGAGTACCAACGGGATGGCGACCGCCTGACAAGCCGTTAAGCGGGCATGCAGGCTCACAACATCGGCGATGGCGATACCGAGTCGATTCATACCGGTATTTATTTTTAGCCAGACATTAAGCGGATCTTGTACCCGAAAAGATTCCAGCATCGACACCTGCTCGGCACAGTGAACAACTATATCCAGACGATACCGGTCTACCAATGACAATTCAGCGGCGGCACAGACCCCTGCGAGCAACAATATTTTTTGCGCAATACCCGCCTCTCTAAGTATGATCGCCTCATCCATACTGGCAACCGCAAAGGCATCCGCCTCACCAAGCCCGTTGGCAACGGTTAACAAGCCATGTCCATATCCGTTGGCTTTGATGACAGCCATCGCCAGCCCACCAGGGTTACGCGATTTGGCTAACTGGTAGTTATGCCTTAATGCAGCGAGATTAATAATCGCCCGGGAGGGCCTGCTCATTAACGATTCTCAGGCACTTCAAATCCACCAGGCATACTCGGTGGAGGCATATTTGAAGGAACATTTTGTGCCGGCATATAGTTTTCAAAACGGGTATATTGTCCCAAAAAGGTCAATCGTATTGGTCCGACTGGCCCGTTTCGCTGTTTGCCGATAATGATTTCGGCAACGCCTTTTTCCGGCGAATCAGGATTATAGACTTCATCGCGATAGATAAAAACAATCAGGTCAGCATCCTGCTCTATCGAACCTGACTCCCGCAAGTCTGACATAATCGGACGCTTATTCGGACGTTGCTCAAGACTACGATTTAACTGCGACAATGCGATGACGGGGACATTCAATTCTTTTGCCAATGCTTTTAGTGATCTTGATATTTCTGACACTTCGTTAGTTCTATTTTCCTTGCCACCGGGAATTTGCATTAACTGCAAATAGTCTATGATGATCAATCCCAGACCGTGTTCGCGTTTTAGCCGTCGCGATCTTGCCCGGATTTCAGTCGGGCTTAATGCCGCTGAATCGTCGATATGCAATTTAGCGTTAGATAAAATACCCATCGCCGACGTTAAACGCATCCAATCCTGATCATCCAGATTACCGGTTCTGACCTTATGCTGATTGATGCGGCCTAAAGACGACATCATCCGCGTTGCCAAAGATTCACCCGACATTTCCATACTGAATACCGCAACCGGTAGATCACTTTTAATCGCCGCGTGCTCGGCAATGTTCATTGCAAAAGAGGTTTTACCCATTGAGGGTCGTCCGGCAACAATAATCAGATCCGAGTTTTGCAATCCAGAAGTCATCTCATCAAATTTACTATAGCCTGTCGAGATCCCGGTAATAGGATTATCAGAGTGGTATAATTCACCTACGCGCTTGAAGGCGTTAGCAAGATGGCTCTTTAATTCTTGCATGCCGTTACGACCACGTTGGCGCTGATCGGCTATTTTAAAAACACCGCGCTCCGCCTCATCGACTAACTCACTGCTATTACGTCCATCAGGCTGATAACCGCTGTTGGCAATATTGAGTCCGACATCGATCAGCTGTCTTAGGATAGACCGTTCACGAACCAGCTCCGCATAGGCTTTAACATTGGCAGCACTGGGTGTATCTTTTACTAGCGATCCCAGGTATGCCAGTCCACCGACTTTTCCCAATTCGTTTTTGCGATCCAGTTGTTCCGACAGGGTGACGACATCAAACGGTTTTCCTTCCTCGGACAGTTCAATAATCGCTTTAAAGATCAGCCGATGATCCTGACGATAAAAGTCGCTAACCAGAATGATATCAGCGATTTTATCCCAAGCATCATTATTCAGCATAATACCACCTAAAACTGATTGCTCCGATTCGATGGAATTGGGTGGTACTTTTAGCGCGGTAGTATTTAAATCAGTTGGTTCTTTTGACGTAATGGTTTCCAGCATGGCCTGCCTCAAAATGACGATTAAAAATTAGTTCGATCGTTAGAATAGAATTGCTTCCCCGCTTTTATAGTCTAATTGTATTATCAAAATGCTGATATTGAAATACAGTAATCTGTGTATTTTCCGGTAAAAGCTGTGGACAAGTATAAAATTGCTGGAGATAACAGCATTCGCTAGAAACAAAGCAAGATCAATAAAAAAACGAAGGTAAAAACCAGAAGTAAAATTAAATTAAATTAAATTAATTAAATTAAATTAAGATAAGGTATAAAATGAGCCAATCCCGGATCGTAAGAAATAAAACCCGGGTTAGATAGGACGGATATTATTCTGCTTCGACAATGACCTTGATATTAGCATTGATGTCAGTATGCAAATGCACCGAGTACTCATACTCACCCAACATTCGAATAGCGCCTTCGGGCATACGAATATCGCGTTTCTCAATATGAATTCCCTGCTCAACAAACGCGGCAGCAATATCAATATTGGAGATAGACCCAAAGAGCTTACCTTCATCACCGGCTTTGGCTTGCAATGTAATGGATTTTCCATCAATGGCTTCTTGACGCTGCTTTGCACCCGCCAATAATTCGTCGGCTTTGCGAACCAATTCTGCACGCTGCTCTTCAAAATAAGCAATGTTTTCCTTAGTTGCGGCCGCCGCTTTTCCTTTGGGGATAAGATAGTTACGACCAAAGCCTGGTTTAACATTAACCTTTTCGCCCAGATCACCCAGGTTTTCTACTTTTTCGAGTAATATTAATTCCATCGCTACTTCCTGCCCTAGTGTTGATCGGTATAAGGTAATAAAGCGAGAAATCTTGCGCGTTTAATCGCATCTGATAATTGACGCTGATACTTCGCACTGGTACCCGTGATACGACTGGGTACAATTTTTCCCGTTTCGGACACATACATTTTCAGCATCTGCAAATCTTTATAATCAATTTCAGTAATGCCTTCTGCTGTAAACCTACAATATTTTTTACGTCTGAAATAACGAGCCATTGATTTTTACCTCTTGCTTATTCTGCTGGGGTTTCTGGCGCTTGTGCCGTTTCGACTGCCTGAACTGGCGTCGACTTTTCCGCTTCATTAACGTCTGGAGCCGAATCACCATTTTTAGGTCTATTATCCGTCGCCGCCGGTTTGGACTGACTTTCGCTGTCACTTTCGCTCTTCATCATGATCGAAGGCTCAGTAACGGCTTTATTCAATCGCACAACCAGTTTACGTAAAACAGCATCATTAAAACGAAAAGCGCTTTCCAGCTCTTCCATCGCTTTCTGGTCACACTCGATGTTCATCAGAATATAGTGGGCTTTATGAAGTTTTTGGATGGTATACGCAAGTTGTCTGCGTCCCCAGTCTTCCAAACGATGAATCGTACCGCTACTGGTTTCGATAATCGCTTTGTACTTGTCCAGCATTGCTGGTACCTGATCACTTTGGTCAGGATGAACTAAAAACACAACTTCGTAGTGTCGCATAATTGCTCCTCTTGGATTTATGAAGCCTTCCTGAACATCTATTATGAATATTTATCATAACTAAATAAAATATCAGATAAGGCAAGGAGGTTTGATGAACTGTTTATCCTAACATTTATTCTAGACTAGAAATCTGCAGAAAAGCCCTGCAAATACCCAACATTAAATCCAGATCTAAAGAGAGGTATAAATAAGCAACCAAACTGTAAATAAAGGCGGTATTCTACGCAAACTAGTCCTTGCTTTCAATCAATATCCTACCTAAATCTTGGCAAACTGTCGCTGACGTACCACTTCGTACAGACAGATGCCAGTCGCCACTGAGACATTCAAGCTTTGTACCTGCCCCTGCATTGGCAGATTAGCAATAATATCGCAGTTATCCACTGTCAGGCGTCTTAAACCACCCTTTTCAGCCCCCATGACCACGGCAATATTGCCCTTTAGATCGACTTCATACAGCGATCTATCCGCATTGCCTGCGAGCCCGATTAACCAGATCCCGTGTTTTTTCATCAGCGCCATAGTCCGGGCCAAGTTGGTAACCTGAAAAACCGCCACTGACTCGGCAGCACCGCTGGCCACTTTTCTAACGGTCGCGGTGACACTAACCGCCCTGTCCTTAGGAATAATCAATCCACTGGCGCCTGCAGCATCGGCACAGCGTAGACAGGCACCAAGATTATGCGGGTCCTGAATACCGTCGAGAATAACAAACAATTGATTGGGGCGATCTTTTGCCAGTAACGCCTGCAGGTCATCTTCCTTTAAAAGCCCGCCGCCGACATAGTGCGCGGCAACCCCCTGGTGATGTTCATGGCCAAGCATATTATCTAAAGTATTAGGCTTAACCATATGCACAACAATATTCCGCGCATGGGCAATACTCAACACCAATTGACTACGTTCATCTTTGCGCGATTTTTCCATCCACAGTTCACGAATCTGTTCCGGGTGCAAACGCAATGCCGAAGTAACCGCATGAAAACCGCAAACCAGATCTTGTTCTTTCACCGCCATATTAATTGTCCATCTTCATTTTTTTTAATTCTAACAGATATCTGTTACTTCGCATTATTGTGGCTGGTGGTACAAAGAGGGATGTTGTTAAAAAAAATAATACGCGAATAGTGCAAGGCTGCTACTCAGTTTGGAATGTAAATACTTTAATCAGGCCTTTGCGGTCACTGGCGTGTTTAATACCGACGTTACCGGTTTTACCCGCACCGTATCTGGCCTGGTACAATAGACTTATTATATTTTGACGCGCTTGACTTAAATTTAGAGTCGCCTTTGGATTTGTTTGCGCTAGAAATTTAAAAGACTCGTTATTACCGTTGTTTTCAGCGGCGACGATGATCAGGCGTTTTATCCCCGTCGTTTTGCTCGACGGTGGACTGACTAATTTTTTATTTTTAAATCCAGCTTTGATAATATTCGATTCCACCCCGGAACCGGTCTTTTTTGGAAACACCCTTTCAAACTCGAGCTTGTCGTTTACTGTAAAGACACCGATATCAAAACTCTTTGCTGTTCTATTTTCAATTTCCACCCACAATGAATCTTTGTCTCTAAGATTTTGAATTTTACTTAATGGAACCACTTCTTCTTTGTTACTTTCACTGCGCTTTAACGTAACGGTCACCTTGAGTCCTTTGACTCGCTCAGTATAGTGCGCGCCCAAACCCATTAGATTCCTTAATTTTGCGATATTAGTAATATGAGTGACCAATTGCTGTTGCAGTTTTATATCATCAAGCGTTAACGGTATAGAATAACTATTAAAATTGCCACTACGGATAATCTGTCCCGTGTGTGGCAACAACCAAAGTTTTTTAGCCAAACGCCATCGGTTTTGCTCATTTTGTGTATACAAACTTAGTCTTAAATCTGCCTCCGCGCCGGATTTGACCCACTCAATAAGAGTCGTCAGGTGTTTTTCTTTTTCGATTTTTTTAATAATCGCTAATACCCGATTGTAAACCGCTGACGTTTTGACATGCTTTTTTGGTAGCGCAACACGCAGCTTCATTCTAACATTTGTTGAAGCCAGGCGTACAAACAGGTTAGATTTTATTTTGCTTAAGTCTTTGGCTTTTTTACCCGCCCAGTCGATAGATTCAACATGACTGCTGAGTTGCGAAGTATCGATAATCCTGACATAGGAAATTATTTTCTTGGTAGGGTCATCCGGATTTTCGACAACTGCGAGAATAGTGCCAACCGATAAGCCCTGTATGACGCCGGCATTTAATTTTAACAATTCGCCCGCCTTAACTAACTCCATCGACAATTTCTTTTTATCCGATTTAGCAAATAATATGGGCAAATCACAGCCGGGCTTGGGGCACGAAATACCCGGAACTGGCAATTGTTTTTCGACAACACTTTGCAGTGTATAGCGGTGCTTTATTTTATCGACCAATTCCTGATAGCTGATTTTCGGATTTTGCCTTATCAAATCAACCAGGTTGTAAGTAAGTACACCCTGTACCACGGTCGCTCTCTTTTTATCGGTAATGATACTGTCGCCATTGCTTTCAAATTGTTTTTCGACCGCACCCTGGATCGCCTGCTCTGCGGAAAATAACACAATACCACCCGCTTTTTGCTTTTTGCCTTTGTACGTGGCTGACTTAATATACTTTGTTACCTCTATTGGTTCTTCGACGCCATCAGAACGAATACCTTTTAGCGCTATCTCCAGTTTGGGAATGCCTAGACGCTCCGGTGCAAGATAACGAATTGTCGAACCGTCAGCTGCTTTTTCGCTAACGCTGTTAAATCCAACATCAAATACCGCCCAAACAAAAACACCTTTTTTCCTAATCCTGTTAAAAATCTCTTTAAATTCATTGTCTAATATCGCATTGTCAACTTTTTTGGTTTTACTATTCCAACGACCGATGTCTGTTGGCAAGAAAATTTCGTCCAGTTCATCCACTTCGTTTTGCTCAGCCGGTTTTTTTTCGATTCCGGTATTGGTCATACTTTCAAATCGAGCGTGCGAATCAAACTCTGTTTCGTGTTTATGTCGAAAAAACTTAGGTGACTTGGCCTTCGATGTCACAATCTTTTGCTGATTGGCAGGTAAATTTTTGCTCAGGTTTTTTGGATCTTTGCTTTCCAGATTTTTCACTTCCGGTTGTTTGAATTCAGTGTGTTTAACTTCCGGGTCCTGTTGGATAGGTTGTTGCGAACCATATCCCGAAAAATACATAAACACCTGATCGCCCGGTTTGGATTTTAATTCAATTTCCAACATCGCTCGCACGATCGATTTACGGGTAGGAATTTGTATACCATTACGAGGTATCCATTCCAGTTTTGATATTGGATTGGCAAGAATAATAATATTTTCGCTTTTAAAACCCGCATCCTTTACCAAACCCAGAATGCTTAACGTGTCTTTCTCTGGCCCCAGCAATTTTAGCGATTTATATTTTGGATTTTCATACTGCCACACGCCAACAATAAGCGCATGACGTTCCGCCTGCACCGAAAAAAAATAGACAGTTAAAACAACCAGCATTACTAGTCTAAAGAAAATGTTCCGCTTTTTATGTGTTCTTAATTGTATGATCACCACCACTTGATCCTGAATACGCTTACTAATCTGTTCGATTTTTTAATTTTTATTTTCGGGTCCATAATACAGACCGGGACATAGCATCAGAGTTCATATAATAATAGATTTGCGCGTCGGGTACAAAATAAATGCAATGTTATTTGTTGGCTAGTTCGATGACTAAATCAAGCAAGCTTAAAAATAATCTATTCACTTACATTTATATGGGTTATGAAATTATTAGTAACGGATATTTGGATCTCCCCTGAAGCCCCAAAATTTATGTTATTTTACCCTATTGCTTAGTGATTTAATAAGAAGAATTGCACTATAGTGAACGCGGGGATACATTGCCAAGCTTTCGGAATTTGACCTGGTAATTCCGACAGGCATTAAACAAACTAACCACACTCTAATCGGCATGACGCGTAATGTCAGCCTGGCATTTGGAAACTATATTATTGGCTTGAGGTTCGATTTCTTTACTGCCACTTAAAACCACTGGGTCTGAATCCTCAAACACTACCTGTGTTCCTACCGGCATCGATAAGAATTCCAGTAGATGTGGTGCGCGGATATAAACTTCATACAAAGACATTAATCGCAGTTTTGATTCATCCGTGTTATCGACACCCATAGCAGAGCTGGCGATAAACCACCCGGAATGTTCCCGATCAACATCTTTTTCGGAACGCGTCATAAACATTGGGAATTGATCAAACAACTCCCCGACTAATGCAATACTACCCTGTTCTGGTATATCTGCCTGCAAACCATAGCTTTCTGGTAAATATTTATGATGCGCCAATAGCCTTAATGCATTGGATATGTTATCCGTCCATTGCAATGGAAATGATTTAAAATCGGGCGTATAAATTGTCAAACACTGATCTTTACAGACCAGTAATAAACTGGTCCAGCCGAGTTGAATTTGCTGTTGGTCGATAGCCGCGTCACCCGTTGCAACCCATTTTTCGACCCAGTTAAAAAACCATGTGATTGAACTATCGTTCTCATCATCATCCAGGTTAAAAACGTAACGATTAAACTGAGGGTGTCTGATTGCTTTGGTAATCGTTTTCATGAACAGATCGCTATAAAGCCAAAGTGTGTAAACATTATAGTCGCTATTTACTAATAATTAAGACTTTACTGGCTTTAACATGACCTCGGTACCCGACCCACAAGAGCGAAGAGCAAGTCAATAACCTAGCGATCGCCCAGCACTTCAAAATCGATCTTTCTTTCATCCAGACTAACGTGAACCAGTTCAATCATAATCTGGTCGCCCAATCGGTATGATTTTCCTGTTCTTTCACCGTTCAGACTATGCGATATTGGATCGAAATGAAAATAGTCATCTCCCAGTGTGGTGATATGTGCCAACCCCTCGACATGAATTGCATCAAGTTCGATAAACAAACCAAACGAAGTCACCGATGAAATGATCCCAGAAAATTGTTCGCCGATCTTCTCCATCATAAACTCGCATTTCAACCAAGCCATCACATCCCGCGTGGCATCATCAGCACGACGTTCTGTCATTGAGCATTCTTCACCGAACGCATTCATGTGGTTTAACAAGTATGGAAAGGGAACCGGGTTATCTGATTTTTTCGACACCAGATATTTTATCGCCCGGTGAATCAGTAAATCAGGATACCGTCTTATCGGCGAGGTGAAATGGGTATATGCCTTATGGGCCAAACCAAAATGACCAAGATTCTCCGGGCTATATTCGGCCTGGCGCATTGACCGTAACAACACTGTTTGAATCAACCGTGCATCGGGCCTGTGTTTTACCTGCGAGAGCAAATCAGCATAGTCTTTGGCAACCGGTTTTTCACCACCCGTTAACGCCAACCCAAAGGGCCCAAGGAAGTCGTGTACATCGCTGACTTTTTCCATATCCGGCGTGTCGTGTACCCGGTATAAGGCCGGTACCTTGTTTTTTTGCAGATATTCAGCCGCACAGACATTTGCAGCAATCATACACTCTTCAATGATACGATGAGCATCGTTGCGAATGGTGGGTACAATTCGCTCGATTTTTTTATCAGTACCAAATAAAATACGTGATTCACTGCTCTCGAAATCAATCGCACCGCGCTTTTCGCGCCCGTGTCTTAATGTCGCATAGACTGTATCTAGATTTTTGAGATGCTCAAACAAGTGCTCATATTTTTTTCGTGTTTGCACATGACCTTCATATAACATGCCTGCAACCTGTTCATAGGTTAGTCGTGCGTGCGAATTAATAACAGCATTAAAGAACCGGTAGCGGGTTACTTTGCCATCCGGATTTAAATTCATTTCACAAACTAATGCCAATCGATCGACTTTTGGTTTTAGCGAACATAATCCGTTGGAAAG
>QILK01000100.1 GCA_003233345.1 Gammaproteobacteria bacterium
AAGTATTTAGCAAGAGTTGTTACTAGTCTAGTATTGGCATTGCTTTTCGTTTTTACCAGTACTTCCATTGCAGCAAGCAAAGCCCAGCTGTGCAAGACGGATATCAAGACTTTACTCAAGTCCTACGAAAAAGCTTTAAATGGTAGTAACGTTGATAAAGTTTTGCAGCTATATGCTAAAGATGGCGTTTTTATGCCTTCCGGAAAACCGACTTCCCGAGGTCAGGCGCAAGTAAGGACAGCCTACCAACATGTGTTTAAAGACATTGACCTGGATGTATCTTTTAATATTAAAGAAATTGAATGGCATGGTGATATGGCTTTTGTTCGTACTGTTTCCGACGGTAAAATCAAAATTATCAAAAGCAATACCACCGTGGACAATCACACCCGCGAATTGTTTGTTATGAAACGTATCGACAGTGACTGGAAAATTTATCGCTATATGTTTAATAAAATGACTACGCCAAAAAAATGAGTTCTGCAAAATGTTAAAATAGCCAATAGCTGAGGTTCAAATAAATGAAGTCAACGATTAATAAAATGCTGCAAATAGTGCTGGTCGCGGCGACAATGTTGCTAATGCCATTGTCTGCCAATGCTGCCAGTACTACAACGGGAAAATACAAAATCGATCCGAATCACAGTACAATACTTTTTAGTGCAAACCACCTTGGGTTTAGCGATATGACCGGACGGTTTAATAAATTTTCAGGCAACTTTGTACTTAATCCCAAGGGCGGGTCTAAAGTCGACATTTCGATTCAAACCGCTAGTATTGATACTAACCACGATAAGCGTGATAAGCATTTGCGTGGCCCGGATTTTTTTAATGTTAAGCAGTATCCAGTCATGCGTTTTGCCGCGACAAAAGTTGATTTTAACAAGCGTGGCGAGCCAGTAAAAATTATTGGTATGTTAACCTTGCATGGCAATACTAAGCCAGTTACATTAACTGTAAAATTTGTCGGTGCAGGCAAAGATCCGTGGGGAGGGTACCGGCTTGGATATAATGCGCAGGCTATCATCAAGCGTAGTGCCTATGATATAAAGTTTATGCCAGAGGGTATAGGTGATACGGTTAAAATTATGCTTAATATCGAGGCGATAAAACAGTAAGGTAGGCAGAGGAACTAGTATGAAAAAATCAGCAATGCTAAAAATCTTAGTTCACCATGGCCGACTTGCAAATTTAGATAAGCCAGTTATATTAATGCTGTTTATTTTTTTGATGATCACCGTAACAGGTGAAGGTGTCGCATCACAATTCGGGCAGATGGCAAAGAAAGTCACAGTTTCTGGCTCGGTGCAGATAGGAAAGCCTGTTAAAATCATAGTATATGGCGCGTCCGGACGGGTGGGCTCGCGAATCGTGCGTGAAGCACTTGATCGTGGACACTCTGTTACCGGTATTGGCCGTACCCCAGCAAAAATTACCCAGCGGCATGCGCGTTTAAAAATCGCTCAGGGCAATGTCCTTGATACAGCTTCTGTCATCAAGCGCATCGCTGGATATGATGTTGTCATTAGTGCTGTTGGTGCCCCCAACTCAAAATCTGATGACCCTATGTTGAGTGTTCCCCGGCAAGCGACAGTTTCATTGGTCAAAGCGCTACGCACACTTGGCGCTAAGGCGCCACGGATGATGGTGATCGGCGGCGCTATAACCACCCTGGATTTAAAACGCGGTGTACCCTATTTCAGAGCAAAAGATATCGGTACGACTACTGAGATCAATGGTATTACACTCACGCCGAGTATGATTGGACACCGGCTTGCGCTGGATTATCTGTATGCATCCAAGAACATCAAGTGGACTTTTATCGCACCCCCGATGCGTTTGAGACCCGGTAAACGAACCGGTAAGTTTCGAGTTGGCAATGGCGTGGTTTTACGGGACAAGCAAGGCGAGAGCGCTATCTCTATGGAGGATCTTGCCGTGGCGATTATAAATGAGATTGAGGCCCCGAAATACCTTGGTCGGCGCATGACGGCTGCATATTAACCGATGAATTTTTTCCAACGCGCCATGAAAGGGGCAGCCAAAATTGAACCTGCGGAGATAAAGGCAACCTTTCTGTCATTCGGATTTATTTTCACGTTGATGGCGTCGTATTATATTTTACGACCCATCCGCGATGCGATGGCTAGTGATTGGAGTGATGTGGAACTTAGCACTTTGTTTACTATGACCTTTATGGCCAGTGTTATTGCGGTGATGGTGCTCGGCGTCGTGGTTTCGAAAATCAGTTTTCGCTACTTGGTCGTTGGTGTGTATGGGTTTTTTGCGGCCTCTTTCCTTGCGTTTTATCTTGCTATCCAGGCACCCGCAGCCTCGGCTTATATCGATAAAGCTTTTTATGTTTGGGTCAGTGTCTTTAGTCTTTTTCATGTGTCGATCTTTTGGAGCCTTATGTCCGATATATTCTCCAAACAGCAGGCACCGCGCTTGTTTGGTTTTATCGCTTCAGGTGCCAGTATTGGTGCGATTGTCGGACCACTGCTTGCCATCGTGCTGGTGAGACAGTTAGGTACTGATAATCTATTGTTGGTTTCGGCGCTACTATTGCTCGTGCCCATCGCCATTATTATTATGTTGCGCGACAGCAATGACACGGAAAACCGCGAGCCTGGCACGAGCAAATCTATTGGCGGTAATCCCTTTGCTGGTTTCGCTTTGTTTATACGTAGCCCGCTTCTTTTGGGTATCGGTTTGTTTATTTTTCTCTATACAGCTATCAGCACATTTGTCTATTTTGAACTGAAAAACATGATGAGTGGTGTGGATAAAGCACTGCGCGTGCAGATTTGGGGTATGATGGATTTAGTGGTGAATATCCTGGCGATCGGTACCGCCATGTTTGCTACCAGTCGGTTGACGACCCGTTTTGGGTTGACGGTGACGCTTATGCTGGTACCGATAGTGATTGTTGGCGGATTGCTAGTCGTGGCAATGGCGCCAATGTTATGGGTCGTTGTCGCGCTGCAAATCGTTCGTCGTGCGGGCAACTACTCGATTACCAAACCCGGTCGGGAGATGTTGTTCACGGTGGTAGATCGCGAAACTCGCTTTAAAGCCAAAGGTGTCGTCGACATAATTGTCTACCGGGGTGGCGATGCGATTACCGCCTGGGTATTCACAGGGTTAACGCAGGGACTCGGTGCTGGTTTAGGTGTGGTGGCGATGATCGGTGCAGGCATTGCCGCTGCCTGGGCAATGACGGCACGTTATTTGGGCCGAGCCTATGCGCATTATGACAAAGCAAAGTCCAGCAGCGAGCAAATAAAGGAATCAGTATGATCTGACACTGTTTGCTTGTGGGTTTATAAGTGTTAATCTCAATGAGGCGGGCATGCTTGAAAAGAGATTTTTTTTAAATTAAATCACCAGGAATTAATGTCTATGACTAATCGACGCGAATTTATTAAAGTCACCAGTGCAGCGATTGCGGCAATGTCCGGGTTGCCGTTTATGGCATCTGCCGATAGCAAGTTGCGTCTCCCGACCCGGAAAATTCCAGGGACGGATGAGTTGCTGCCGATTATCGGTTTGGGAAATTCAGTCGCGTTCCAGACTGGAAACCTCAAACTGTCCCGTCAATTGATTGATATTTTCATGAGTAAAGGCGGTGCTTATATCGATACATTGGGTCCCAGTCGCGCCACAGTCGGTCAAATCATGCGCGAAAAAAACGCGCACAAGGCGCTATTCCTTGGCAGCTATATTGCCGCTATTGAGGAAAAGGCAGGGCGCAAGGAAATAAAATCGGTCCAGAAAGCCCAGGGTGGCGGTGCCCTCGACCTGGTGTTGACGCGCAATATTGATGACTACACGACTAACACGGATAGGTATCAACGCTGGAAGGCGGAAGGTCTTACTCGCTATATTGGTGTCGCCAGACATCAGCAGCGCTTCCACGATAGCATGATGAAATTGATGGCTTCGAAAAAGGTTGATATGGTGCAAGTCAATTATTCAATGCTTGAGCCGGAAGCCGAACAGCGGTTACTGCCGATGGCAAAGGATAAGGGGATTGCTGTTGTTATTAATCGCCCCTTTATTAATGGAAAGTACTTTTCACTGGTAAAAGGCAAAACCCTGCCCAAGTGGGCTGCGGAATTTGATTGCCACAGCTGGGCACAATTTTCACTGAAGTTTATCCTGGCACATCCAGCAGTGACTTGTGTGTTGACTGAGACCGCAAATCCAAAACACGCGGTCGATAATCTCAATGCAGGTTTTGGCCGCCTACCGGATAAAAAAACTCGGCTACGCATGCTCAAATTAATACGTAGCTTCGCAAAATAGCGATGTCAATAATACTGTCTGCATCACCTATTGTCACGATCTGAAGATAACAAAAGGAAGTCCCCAATGAAGTATATCGCACCCATAATATTGCTATTTAGCACGATATCTACAATTGCCTGCGCATCGACTGTTGAGAAAAAAGTACTAACATTACCTGTGAAGACGCTTTCGGGTAAAACAGTTCATCTTGGCGAATATAAAGGGAAAAAACCAATATACTTAAAATTTTGGGCGACCTGGTGTCAGACTTGCCGTGAACAAATGCCACATCTACAGCAGATACAAGACAAATATGGTAAAAAAATAAAAATTATTGCGATTAATTTGGGGGTAAATGATGATCTAAATTCTGTGAAAGCTGCAAAAAAGGAGTTTAAACTAACGATGCCAATTGCAATAGACACATCAGGGGAATTGGCTCAAAGCTTTAATCTAATAGGGACACCGTATCATATACTTATTGGCAAAGAGGGTAATATCGTTCATAAAGGCCATAAGGCATCAAAGGCGCTTGACAAAAAAATACAATTATTAGCAGCAAGCAAAGCCAAAAATTTACCAGGTGTTACCTTAATGTCTACTGCCGATAGTTCGATTGAGATAAAAAACAATACTAAAAAAGTGACGGCACTGTTTTTTGTTGCAACATGGTGTGACTGGTACTTAAAAAAGTCCCGACCATCCATGAGCAAAAACTGTATTGATGGGCAAAATTTAATAAATAAGTTAACCATAGAATTTCCGCAGATCCAATGGAATGGAGTTGCCTCCAGGTTGTGGACAGGAGAAAAGGAGCTGAAAAATTACAAAAAGAAATTTGCTATTCCTTATCCATTAACCATCGATAGCAGTAATAGCGTATTTTTGAAATATAGGGTTAAAAGCTATCCGACGTTAATATTAGTTAAAAACGGTATAGAGGTAGCGAGGGTTGAAAAATTTGATAACCAAAAAAAACTAACAGATAAACTTATAAAACATAGTTTACATTAATAGAAAAATACTTAACCCTGAAAATCAGTCTGTTTTATTAAGAATGTTTTCTGCTTGATCCACACAATAATCTTTAAACAGTTTAACGAGGCGAGACAGATTGCGATTGCTGGGATAGACAAAGTACAGTTTAATTTTAAATTCTGATAATGGCGAAAAATGCCAATCCGGTAATACTTCGACTAGTCTTTGTTCTTGTAGCGCGTGATGACAAATAATGGATGGCAATTCGGTAATGCCAAGATCGGCTTCCGCCGCATACTGAGCACCGATAAAATCGTTTATCGACAGCGTTTCGTTGACGTCAAGTTTTTCTTTTTTATTTCCCTTGGCAAATCGCCAGATACTGTCGCCATACCAGTCGTTAAAGCAGATCAGTCGATGTTTTTCTAATTCGAGCGGGTGTTTGGGTACCCCGGCGCTTTTTAAATAGCGCGGTGATGCGACTAATATATGGCGATATTCAATTAGTTTTCGCGCGATCAGGCTACTGTCTTCCAGGCCGCCCACGCGCATCGCCAGGTCAATATTATCCTCGACTAAATTCATCTTCTGATTAGTGATCCAGATACGTATCCTTGCTTTTGGATACAGCGCTTGAAAGCGTATCACTAATGGAATGACTAAGCATTTTTCCAGACTCGGCGGAACAGAGATCCGTAATAGTCCGGATACTTCGGTTTGTCGGTCATGGATTACAAGATTGGCGGTTTCCAGTTCCTGCATCGCTCGACAACAGTGTTCGTAATATTCGTGACCCAGTTCAGTCAAACGCAGTTTACGGGTAGAACGTTCGAGCAGGCGTACATCGAGTGACTTTTCTAATAAAGCAATCCTGCGGCTGATGGTTGAAACCGGTATGCCTGTGCGTCTGGATGCTTCTGTAAAGCTTTTATATTCAACCACTTTGGTAAACATCGCCATAGAATTCAAATCTATTGCCATAAATTATTGTTCCATTAATGAGAAAATATTTTATTAAAATAGCATTTATTTTTATTTATGGATAGATATTATATTCATAGGTGTGATCGTGATAACCCAGGACGTTGAGGTTACGCTAGCGCTGGTTGATCAAGATTTTCTTGCTCGATTTCAGTTGAATATTGGCCGGTAAGCAATTTTTTATGCTTGGCAAATGCTTTGACCATAAAGTCCATAAACAATCGTACTCTAGCTGTCGCGCGAAGATCTTTGTGAGTTAAAATCCAGACATCGCCACAATTGGCCAACGTGTGAGAAGTTATTCGTTGTAGGTCGGTAACTGGATCTGCCATAAAACACGGTAACATCGCAAGACCCATTCCAGACCTGGCTGCTTCCAGTTGTACCAACAGATCGTCTGCCTGGTGATGGACTGGCGTTTTCGGGAAGTTACTATCTTTTACCCATTGTGGGTGACGTTCTTGATCCCCCCACCCAATCCAGCGTGAAAGTTGCGGATATTTTTTGGGGTCATGTTTTAGTAGATAACCGGTAGAAGCATAGACTGCTTTTGAGATTTTGGTGATATGGCGCCCCACTAAATACTCGGGTGGATTGGGGGTAATGCGTATTGCCACATCGGCTTCACGTTTCGATAAATTAAATTCTTCAGAAGACAAAGCCAATTCTAATTCGATTCCAGGATATCCCCGGGAAAAAGTGGCGAAATCAGGCATCAACAAATGTGTCGCCAAGGCAGTAGGCAGGGTGACACGAAGAGAGCCGCTTAACTGGGTATCTCGACCAATCACACTGCGATCAAGTTTAGCAACTTCATCCTCAATGTTTTCAGCGGATTCGAGTATGTCTGCGCCTGCAGGGGTAAGGACATAACCCGTTGGCATTCGATCGAACAGGCGCACGCCAAGTTTTTTTTCAAATGCATCAATACGGCGGGAAACCGTTGACGCATTGACAGCAAGAACGCCAGACGCACCACGAATAGAGCCCTTGCGAGCAACTGCTAAATAAAAACGTAAATCATCCCAATCCATGCGTTGCATTATTGCATAAATCAAAAGCACTATTCAAGGGTTAAAATGCATAAGCGCAACATGTAGGATTCCCTATCAATAATAAAATCTCACCGTGGAAGAATTAGATGACATATCAAATTTATTGGATAGCAGGAAGCCCTTACTCGTGGCGTGCGCTTTTAGGGCTACTAATTAAAGGGTTGGATTATGAGTCAAAACTGTTGCAGGCATCAAAAGGTGAACACCAAACGGCTGAATTTTTACAAATTAATCCCCGGGGCCAGGTACCCGTGCTTCGTGATAATGATAAAATAATTTACGAATCTATCGCCATTCTTGCTTATCTTGATCGCAAACATCCGCAACCGCCTCTATTTGGATCAAGCGCAGAAGAAACGGGAATGATTTGGCAGCGTATTTTCGAAATCGAGAACCATGTTCACGACCCTGTGTCTGCCATAGTGCGGCCCGTCTATTTTGATCAGACCAAAGAGAAAATGGTTGAAATTACCGAGGTGCTGGAAACGGTTTATAACGAATTTGCATCCATCGAGACGGTTCTTGGAGAAAATAATTTTTATATTGGAAGCAAGATATCAGCGGTTGACCTAGCGCTTTTTCCACTAGTCATGTCATTGCAACGAGCACTCAGTCTTGAGAATGGTAAAGCACTTGAGTTGAATTTTCTGCCCTTTGAAGAGCGATACCCCAATATTGCAAGCTGGATTCAGCGTATAGAAGCAATACCTGGGTATGAGAAAACCTATCCACCCAATTGGTCTGATACCTGACCGCCTACTTCTCGTGTTAATGCGTTCAAAGTAGATAGAAAAATTTATTAACCGATTTGGAGAAATAATTAATGACGCGTCAGATTAATTCTAATTCTAAAGCAATGACAATTGCGCAAGCCTTAGTGCGCAAACGCTGGTTGTTTATGTTAATGTCGCTGGTGCTTGTTGGATTGTTGGCAAGTGGCGGTCGTTTTATTGGTTTTGCCAGCGACTACGAGGTTTGGTTTTCCAAAGACAATCCCCAGCTACAGGATTTTTTGACCATCCAGAAGACTTACAATAAATCCGACAATGTTGTTATTTTATTGGCACCGAAAGACGGTAATGTATTTACCGCAAAAACGCTCGCCAGTGTGGAATGGTTAACGAAGCAGGCGTGGCAAATTCCTTTTTCAACACGTGTTGATTCCCTAAGTAATTTCCAACATACCTATGCCAAGGGTGACAACCTGGTGGTAGCGGATCTAGTGAAAGGCGCAGGAAATTTAACGGACGCCGAATTACTGAAAATCAAGAAAATTGCACTCAATGAACCACTATTACTTCATCGTGCGATTTCTAAGGATGCCGCCGTGACTGCGGTCAATGTGACAATTAATTTACCCAAGAACAAACCTGAGGGCAGTCCCACAGTCACGGCATTTGCTCGTGATTTGATAAAACAGTTACGAGTGCGCAACCCCGATCTAGAAATACACATGACTGGTTTGGTGGTGATGGACAATGCGTTTATGGAAGCATCAATGCAGGATATGAGCTCGTTAACATTGATTATGTTTGCACTGATTGTATTGGGTCTGATGGTTTTTCTGCGCAGTATCAGTGGAACATTGAGTATTCTGGTCGTTATTGTGCTATCCATTATGGCGACCATGGGTTTTTCCGGTTGGATTGGGGTAAAGCTGACACCCGTCTCCGCAGGAGCTCCCACTATTGTAATGACAATGGTGGTGGCCAATGCGGTGCATATACTCGTGACCATGCTCTATTATATGCGCAAGGGCTTGGTCAAGCAGGAAGCGCTGATAGAAAGCTTGCGTGTCAATATGCAGCCGGTAATTCTTGCGACCATCACCACAGTGATTGGTTTTTTATCCATGCACTTTTCTGATGTTCCGCCTTTTCATGATCTCGGAAAAATGGTGGCAGTTGGGGTATTGGTTTCGTTAATACTGTCAATGGCATTTTTACCCTGGCTGCTAATGCTGTTGCCAATGCGGGTAAAAGTAGTGAAAGATGAGCGCAATCAGGGTATGCGTGCTTTAAGTGAATTTGTGATACGTAAGTATAAAGGATTGTTGTGGTCATTTACCGTGATCACGCTATTATTGTTTGCGCTCATCCCCGTTAATACTATTAACGATAATATCTGGGAATATTTTGATAAATCTGTCGCCTTCCGGGTGGATACCGATTATGCCTCGGATCATTTAACCGGACCTTATTATTTGGAGTACTCACTGCAATCAGATAAAACCGGCGGTATCAGTGAACCTGAATTTCTTAAAACAGTGGATCGTTTTAAAATATGGCTTGGTGACCAGCCAGAAGTAGTGCACGTTAATTCTATTACCGATATTTTGAAGCGTCTTAATAAAAATATGCACGAAGATAATATAGATAAGTATCGTTTACCTGATAATAGAAATCTTGCCGCGCAATACTTGTTGCTTTATGAAATGTCTTTACCTTATGGTCTAGATCTAAATAATCAAATCAATGTTGATAAATCGTCAACGCGTGTCGTCGCCTCATTGCATAATTTGTCCAATAACAAAATGATTGCATTTCATGATAGGGCGACAAATTGGTTAAAAAAGAATGCGGCGCAGTATACCTTTACTGCCGGTAGCCCGATGTATATGTTTTCGCATATCAGCTTACGGACCGTTTATCAGATGATCGGTGGTGTTGCGTTTGCACTGTTTCTTATTTCTACCTTGATCATTATTTCACTGCGTTCATTTAAAATAGGATTAATCAGTCTGGTGCCAAATCTGGTGCCACCAGCGATGGCGTTTGGATTATGGGCGCTATTAGTGGGTGAAGTAGGCTTTGCGCTTGCCGTTGGACTGGGTATGACCATCGGTATTATCGTCGACGATACCGTGCATTTTCTAAGTAAGTATTTGCGTGCAAGACGTGAGAAAAATCTTAACGCCGAAGATGCAGTACGTTATGCCTTTTCACATGTCGGTAGAGCATTGGTGATCACTACGGTAGTATTAACCGCAGGCTTTTCAGTTCTAATTTTTTCAACGTTTAAATTAAACTTTGACCTCGGCTTAATCACAGCACTGACTATCGCGATTGCGTTAGTCGTGGATTTTCTACTGTTACCGGCGTTACTGCTAAAATTTGACACCCACGATTACGCTACAACAACTGATTCAGTCAGAACCGATAATAGTTCTGGAGAAAAACTTGTGACTTCCGAGGAGAGATAAGATGATGAAATGGTTAATAGCCTGTTTTTTGAGTGTTAGCATGGTTAATATGGGCCATGCCCAATCAGCGCAGGAAAAGGGTTTGGCAATTGCGCAGAATATCGAACGTCAGGATCGGGGGTGGGGCGATGCGACTACCAAGATGAAAATGATATTGAGAAATCGCCAGGGGCAAGAAAGCACACGGGCGATTAAGATCAAAATTCTTGAGATGAAAAGTGATGGCGACAAGACGTTGATTATTTTTGATAGTCCCCGAGATTTAAAAGGCACTGCTTTTTTGACCTTTTCTCATGCCGTCAAAGCTGATGATCAGTGGCTATTTTTACCGGCGTTAAAACGCGTTAAAAGAATTTCGTCAGCTAACAAGTCCGGGCCTTTTATGGGTAGCCAGTTTGCCTATGAAGATATCGTTTCGTTTGAGGTTGACAAGTTTCGCTATAAGTATTTGCGTGACGAAAAGTTGGGCGCGCATCAAGCCTTTGTCGTCGAAACCTATCCGCAATATAAATACTCAGGTTATACGCGGCAGGTTGTGTGGGTGGACAAACAACGGCATATCCCTCTACAGATTAAATATTATGATCGAAAAAATGATTTACTTAAAACGCTAAAATTCATCAATTACAAACAGTATCTTAACAAATACTGGCGTACTGAAAAACAGGTAATGGAAAACCATCAAAATGGAAGCATAACCACGCTTATCTGGAGTGAATACCGATTTCGTAACAACCTGGCTAACAGTGATTTTGATCGAAACAGTCTGAAGCGGGCGCGATGAATATTCACTGCTATTTGTGGCAAGCAAAAACATAGAGAAGGGTAATGAAGAAAAATATTCCGGAAAAAGAGCAACCCAAGTCTGCCTGGATTGAACACCCTGATTATCAAATTCAGATAGCGCCTTGTGAGCAGCGTATCAAGGCGACTTTTAACGGTGAATCCATCGCGGAAAGTAATAATGTCTTATTGGTTCAAGAACAAAACCATGAGCCGGTGTATTATTTTCCCATGGATGAGGTTTGCATGGAGTTTCTTCAGCCATCTACAAAAATCACATTTTGCCCATACAAAGGCAATGCAAGCCACTGGTCATTAAATATTAAAGACCGAGCAGTCGAGCCGGCTGCTTGGTGTTATGAAAGTCCGTTTGATGAAGTCGCAAAGATCAAAGGTTATATCGCCTTTTATCCTTCTATCGTCACTTCTAGCGTTTTGGCAAAATTTTCGGGTGGTTGAAAAAGGGAAATCTCTGTCTAATGAGAATAGAGTGCTTTGATGATAACCCTCGTTTCTGTTAAAAAGGGAGTGTCTATATCTTTTTCTTCTTTATCACTCTTGGTGTTGGAGAGTAAACCCTTTTGAGCATAAACTTATCCATTGGGATATGGTCTATTACCACTCATGGTTAATGTGACCAAAGCAGCCCGCTATCTTTACAGAAGTGAAACAATCATCATTGCGACTTCGTGTCGCACCACAATTTAATTTACCGGCTGGAACCTGGCATTTTCAGCACACATTACGGTTGAAGCTCTTTTGATAAAGGGATGATCCACCCTTTTTCATACTAATGAGTATTATTGTATTTATTTTTCAGTCTTTGGCTGACTTCCGAAAATAAATCCAAAACCGGAATTAATTCCTGGCCCATCTCAGAAAGTTTGTACTCTACATTTGGAGGCGTGCCGCCTAATATCGATCTTTCTACCACTCCCCGTTGCTCAAGTTCCCGCAAACGCGCGGTAAGCACTTTGGCCGAGACGGATCCTAAGCTGCGTTTAAGTTCACCAAAATACAAAGGACTATCCTTCAAATAAAAGAAAATTTCCAAAGTCCATGCGCCTGCTAACAGTTTAACGCAAGGTCCAAGTTCGCAATCTGATGACGGCTCAAGCACAGTTGACTCCACTAATTGGTTAGTTACCAACCGGTAACTATATTATAAATTTCAATGTCTTAGGTTATAATCAACATAACACGGTCAACAGAATATATAAACACACAAGGTAGTTATTTGAGTATGAAAAACGGTAGTAATATCAATGCTATCAAATAATTTACTAAATGCAATGGATATGTTGTCTGAGAATAGGTTTTAGCACAGTAGAAAATTTGAATGTTTGAGGGATAAATGAGTAAAGAAACAACGTTACATCTTTTTTGCGAAAAGAGGGTGGCAAGGAAATCGGCTTTCGCCAAGAGGGTTGTGGAGAATAATACCCAGGTAAGGGGTAACAGTATATTTATGACATTTCGTTTTCAGGACGAATAATATGGATCAATGGCTTGTTGACATCATCGAAGATATTCAAGGCTGCAGTGATCTGCTTGGCATTAAGTGTGTTTTAGTAAAAATAAGAGAGCATCTTGGTTTTAGCAATATCTCACATGTGATAAAATGTCCTGAAACTTTTACCAGAAGTTCAACGATTTTTGTAGGTGACTACCCTTCAGAATGGATAGAGCGTTATGGCAAGCAGGGGTATGTCAACATCGACCCTGTTGCGTCACATTGTTTTAACTCACAAACTCCCTATCACTGGATGCATTTTAATGAACATCCCGAAGGAATTGTGTATTCTTTTTTTGGTGAGGCAAAGGAGTTCGGGTTATGTGACGGGATAAGCATAGGCACACCTCATTTTGATGGCAAAACCAGCCTCATTAGTTTGGCCTCAGATAAAAAATTAGTCAAAGATTCTGCACAGCAACACCATGCAATTATTTACCTGACTGCTTTACAACCTTTTATAGATGAGCGCATCCGTCAAATTACGAAGCAATATCAGAAATTTCAACAAAGCACAGTGAATCTGACCGAGCGAGAGAAAACCTGTCTGGTGTGGGTGGCAGAAGGAAAAACTGCGCATGATATTGCGACAATCTTAAGTATCGCTGAAGCAACAGTGGTCTTTCACCTAAAAAATTCCATTCAGAAACTAAATGTTATAAATCGCAGTCAGGCTATAGCAAAAGCTGTTTTGCTTGGCTTGATCTCACCACAATTTCCCCGTAATTCAGTGCCGACCTATCATTTTTGATAGTTATGTTTTCCCGTTAATACCATCATCATCGCTATGCAGTGTTGGCTCTCTGTAGCCAGTGTGTCTTTAAGATTGTATGGGAGTATTCCAATGATAACCCTTCGTAAGGCCACAGATAGAGGTCGATCGAGAATTGACTGGCTGGATAGTCATCATAGTTTTTCATTCTCTAATTATTACGACCCCGAGCAAATGGGATTTTCGAAATTACGTGTCATCAATGATGATCGCGTAATTTCCGGTGGCGGTTTCTCAACGCACTCCCATCAAGATATGGAGATCATCACCTACGTATTGAGCGGAAATTTGGAACATAAAGACAGCATGGGTAATTCCTCTATTATTTATCCTGGCGATATACAAAGGATGAGTGCTGGAAAAGGCATTACGCACAGTGAATTTAATGCCTCCAAAGAACACCCGGTACATTTTCTGCAAATATGGATACAGCCCGACGAGATGGGTGTAGATCCCAGCTATGAACAAAAACATATATCGAATAAAAAAAAACAGGGGAGCTTAAAACTAATTGCTTCCTCCAATGGTGCCGAAGGATCCATCAGCATCCATCAGGACGTGCAACTTTACGCCTCAATTTTAAAATCGGCACAGCAAATTAATTATGCCATCAGCCCGGTCCGTAAAATTTATCTGCACGTAGTAGCGGGCAACATAATGCTCAACAATATTGACTTAAGCGAAGGAGATGGCGTCAAGGTCGTTGATGAAAAGCAAATAACCCTAAAGGGTATTGATCATGCGGAAATACTTTTATTTGATCTTCCATGAAAAACGAAACTGGTCACTAAGCAATCGAAGGAGAAAATCATGTCTAAATTACAGCTTCTTAATGCAGATAACTGCACGGTCATCTTTATCGACCATCAACCGCAGATGTCCTTTGGAGTCGCTTCCATAGATCGTCATCTATTAATGAATAATGTTATTGGTCTTGCTAAGGCTGCAAAAGCATTCGACGTTCCTACGATTCTAACGACTGTTGAAACTGAAAGCTTCAGTGGTCAAATGTGGCCGCAGTTACTGGATGTTTTCCCGAGCCTTGACCCCATTGAACGCACTTCAATGAACTCATGGGAAGACAGTAACTTCGTTGCACAAGTAGAAAAAATTGGCCGAAAAAAACTGGTGATTGCCGCTTTATGGTCTGAGGTATGCCTTGCCTTTCCTGCACTCGAGGCAATGGAAGCAGGTTATGAAATTTATGCAGTAGTTGATGCATCCGGTGGAACCTCTCCAGTGGCACACGATATGGCAATACAGCGCATTACCCAGGCAGGTGCGGTACCAGTGACGTGGCAACAAGTGTTGCTCGAATTCCAGCGAGATTGGGCACGTAAAGATACTTATGATGCCGTTATCGAAGTTGTGAAAGAACATAGTGGCGCCTATGGTATGGGCGTTGAATACGCATATACCATGGTTCATGGGCAACCAGCAAGCCGGAAAGAAAAACGATAATGCAATAAATGACATATGAATCTGTAACCGATTTGTGAACAAATATCGCGAAAAGGTTACTGATAGTGGGAAGGTGAAAGATGACTATTGATCTAAATAATGGTGACGATAAACATGCGGACATGATTTTGTTCAACGGTCGCATTGCAACGATGGATAAAAAAAACCCCTTTGTCTCTGCTGTCGCAATCAAGGGTGAGAAATTCATGGCCATCGGCTCTGAAAAAGAGGTTATGCGTTTCCGAAATAATGATACTCAGGTTATTGATCTGGTCCAGCGCACGGTTATCCCGGGGCTTAATGATTCGCACACGCATCTGATTCGTGGTGGTTTAAATTACAATCTTGAGTTGCGTTGGGATGGTGTACCATCGCTTGCGGATGGTTTGCGCATGTTGAGGGAGCAGGCGCAACGTACGCCCAATGGTCAGTGGGTGCGTGTTATCGGTGGGTGGTCAGAGTTTCAGTTCGCTGAGCGCCGTATGCCAACGTTGGCCGAAATTAATGCCGTATCACCGGATACTCCGGTGATGGTATTACACTTGTATGCACGGGCAATTCTTAATCAGGCCGCCTTACGTGTATTGGGGTATTCGAAAGACACACCGAGCCCACCCGGCGGTGAAATTCAGCGGGACAAGGCAGGTCATCCAACGGGTCTGCTGATTGCAAGGCCCAATGCATTTATTCTTTATTCAACCCTGGGTATGGCGCCGAAACTTCCGATAGAACAGCAACTGAATTCCACGCGACAGTTTATGCGGGAACTCAATCGACTTGGTATAACCAGCGTGATCGATGCGGGCGGTGGCTTTCAGAATTTTCCCGATGATTATGAAGTTGTCGACCGGTTACATCGTGATAACCAATTAACGGTAAGAATTGCGTATAACCTGTTTACGCAACAACCCGGACAGGAGATGGACGATTTCAGCAAATGGACGAAGATGACCAACCCCGGTCAAGGCGATAATTTTTATCGCATGAATGGCGCGGGCGAAATGCTGGCATTCTCTGCGGTAGATTTTGAAGATTTCCTAGAGCCGCGCCCTGATCTTCCCGATGCAATGGAATCTGATCTCAAAGAAGTCGTTACGTTATTGGCACAAAACCGTTGGCCATTCCGTATTCATTCCACCTACGATGAATCAATCACGCGTGTGCTCAATGTTTACGAAGAAGTAAATAAAGAAGTACCGTTTGATGGTTTGCACTGGATTATTGACCACGCTGAAACGATCTCTGAGCGGAATATCGAACGCATCAAGGCGCTTGGTGGTGGCATCGCCATTCAACATCGCATGGCCTATCAGGGCGAATATTTTGTCAATCGTTATGGTGCAGATAAAGCACAACAAACACCGCCCATAATCAAAATGCTGGAAATGGAAGTACCCGTCGGGGCTGGCACCGATGCAACACGTGTCGCAAGCTACAATCCATTTGTTTCGCTCTATTGGCTGGTGTCGGGAAAAACGGTGGGTGGACTGAGCTTGTATCCGCAGGAGAATTGTCTAGACCGAATGGAAGCATTGCGTTTGTGGACAGTAGGCAGCAGTTGGTTTTCGGGCGAAGAAAGCAAGAAAGGAAAAATCACGGTGGGACAACTGGCGGATTTGGCCGTGCTGTCTGATAGCTACTTTACCATTGCTGATGAACAGATCAAGGCATTGGAATCCGTGTTAACCATCGTTGGCGGTAAGATTGTGTATGGTGCTGAAGGATTTGGTAAGTTGGCCCCTGCGCCTCTGCCGGTCAACCCAGACTGGTCTCCCGTAGCAAAATATGGCGGGTATTCACAATTCTCAAGGGCGACGAATCTCATGCCCCATTCAGGTTGTTGTTCGCACTCACATGGTCATTCACCTAGTTCAATCAGGCGTACTGCACGAGATCCTTTTGGTTGGGATGGAGGCTGCTCTTGTTTTGTCTTTTGAATGTTGCTTGTCTGTTGCGCCGATGCTACGGTCTTATGCTGGTAGCCGGGTTAGCCACTGGGTTAGTCGGGTGCGTATCGCCCATCGTGCTGGATCGTGCTGTTCTCGAATATGATAGAACGCACGCACATATCCAGATGCAACTTTTGTTACTGAACATTGCCCGTGCACGTAATCACAAACCCATTCATTTTACGGTTGTACCCAATGTGGCGGCGACATTCGATTTCCGAATGAATGCGGGTCTAACAAGAGGACCACTCAGAACTGGCGGCTCTGGAACGGCATTTTCTTTTGGTACCAGTATCGCTGAAAATCCGACGATCAATATTGTTCCCATTCAGGGTGAAGCCTTCACTAAACGCCTGTTGATGCCGATGGATGAAAGCAAGTTTGAGTTTATAACGCATCAGGGCGCTGATATCGGTATGGTACTTCGTTTAATGGTGCGAGCAATGTTAATCGAAAAAGAAGGTGTGCGATCTGTTATTCATAATGATGCCCGTCACCCTAAAAAATTCCGACAATTTCGGCGCGTAATTCTTCATTTGGTTGCATTGAAATATGCAGGCGTACTCGATGTAGGCCCAATATACTATGATCGGCAATGGAGTATTGTTAGTCGCCGTAATACGTCAATGGACGTGCTTCTCAAAACTGCAAAGCAGGGTTATCGCTGGACAATACAGGGGAAGAAAATGATTGTCAGCAAACGGGTGCGTGGGCGTATGTTAATTGCCAATTATGATCCAAGCACGCTCTCAAATGCCGAACGTCGCCGACTAGATAAAAAGGCCCGGCAGTATCCACATAATTTTATACTCGTGGATATTCGGTCAGGTTACCCTGGTGGAGAATTTCCAATACAAGCATGGATTAAGCTCAGAAGCTTTAATGCGGTAATTGAGTTTATTGCAAACAGTATGCGCAGTTATCCTGAATTTAAGGTTGAAAAAGATCCTCGCAGTGGAACTGTCCCAGTCAATCCAGTTAAGACACTGGAAATTATTGAATCGCCAGTGCAACCGAAAAATGTCGATATTTTTGTGAAATATCGTTCGACATATTATTGGTTGGCGAACGATGGAAATCACCACAAAACGAGCAGGCCCTGGAATAAAGAAGCCTTCAAACTACTTTATTATATATACCAAATGACAGTTATGGACGTAACGCATGCGCCAAGCTTGCCGATTAGTATTGCAAAATAATCTTATAACGATAATAAACATGAACGTAGACAAAATAAAAAAATCATCTTCTTCTAAAGTATCCGGGCAGAATGTGCAGTCTCCTGAAAAGGATGGCCCTTGGTCGCCGTTTCGACACAAAACCTTTCGGTTCATATGGATTGCAACCGTCGTCTCAAATATGGGAACGTGGATGCACGACGTGGGTGCGGCTTGGTTGATGACGACCCTCACCTCAGACCCATTCATGGTAGCGATGATTCAGGCGGCAACAGCATTTCCTATATTTCTATTTGCCTTACCCGCAGGCGCCATGGCGGACATTGTTGATCGAAGACGCTACTTGCTCGTTGTGCAGTTGTTGATGGCAGCAATAGCGGTATTACTTACGCTAGTTACATGGCTTGGCATGACTACTCCCGAAATTCTGATTGCTTTTACCTTTTTGCTTGGCTGTGGGGCGGCTTTTAATGCGCCTGCCTGGCAGGCGATAACACCTGAGCTAGTTCCAAAAAAACAACTGACGACCGCAGTTGCGCTTAACAGCATCGGCATCAACGTGTCACGTGCGATTGGTCCCGCGCTGGGCGGCGTGTTAATCGCATTATACGGGCCTGTCTTGACCTTTGCCCTGAACGCACTCACCTTCGTTGGTATTATATGGGTGCTGTTGCGTTGGCGGAATGAGCCTGTTACAACAACATTGCCCACAGAACGTTTTTTTAATGCGTTGCGCACAGGTGTGCGTTATGCACGCCATTCCAAACCTATCCATGTTGTAGCAATACGGGCGATGGCATTTTTTATATCTGCCAGCGCCATCTGGGCACTGCTGCCACTGTTGGCACGGAGCGTATTGAATCAGAGTGCGGGTGGATATGGCCTGTTGTTAGGTGCAGTCGGGTTGGGAGCCGTTATCGGGGCAACTCAATTGCCCCGACTCAGGAAACGGCTAAGCAGTGACCGATTAGTGATGACGGCCAGTGCTGTAATTTCAGTTTGTGCCTTTGGCCTAGCGTTCACACAATATTTTTTGCTTGCGATTGCCTTTATGTTTTTCACCGGAATGGCTTGGATTATGGTGCTGTCTACACTGAATGTTGCTGCGCAAAAGGCTGCGCCGAGTTGGGTAAGGGCACGAGTGCTGTCAGTTTATTTGGTTGTCTTTTTTGGCAGCATGGCATTTGGCAGTGCAGTGTGGGGGCAACTTGCCAAGATATTAAGTATCTCAGATGCTTTACTTATTGCTGCGGTTGCTCAGCTTCTGGGTATTGTTGTGACGGCAGGTTTCCATTTGCAAAAGGGTGAAGGAGCTGATAACGCACCCTCTGGTCACTGGCCTGCGCCCGTAGTTGATGAGGAACCCGAACCGGATCAAGGACCCGTGCTAATCACTATCGAATACCACATCGAACCGGAAAAAATTAAACAGTTTGTGGAACTGATGCAAGAATTGCAGCACGCGCGTAAACGCGACGGTGCTTTCTTTTGGTCTATATTTTCAAGTGTGGAGAACCCGAACCGGATTATCGAAACATTTATGACCGAATCCTGGCTGGAGCATCTGCGTCAACACGAACGCTCTACTAATGCCGATTATATTTTGCAAAAAAATATCAGGAATATTTCTATCACAACAGAGCCACCTGTTGTTGAGCATTATGTTGCACTTCGTAAGTAGTATCATATCAGACACAGGCCACATTTAATCCAGCAGGAGGTTACACATGAACAGTAATGGAGAACCACTTATCGCGTGATTGCCAAACGGTCCCTATTATTTGATCGAGGATTCCAACTTGCGGGAAGTATCCCGCCTTGTTGGCGAAACAGACCAATCATACTCGACCGTCCGCAGGGCTTCGAAAAGTAAACCTTTTTGTGATGGTAGTCATGTTGGTGTTGGGTTTAAAGATAATGCCTGAAGACAGGCATTGATAACCAGTCCACTCAAAGTTAATCACACGGCTGGTCACAAACGCAAACTAGAGAGTTAAAATGAAAATTGTAATCGGAATTATACTTGCTTTCACCATTGGCGCGTTTTGCCGATTGTCCGGAATACCAGTGCCGGCACCCCCCGTTATTGTTGGTGCGCTGCTCGTTGTTGCTATGACGGTTGGATACATCCTGGCAGACCAGTTTAGCGGCCAGCGTTCGAACAAACACAGCAAGTATTGCGGTGGACCGACAGGCGGATCATCTGAGGATGGGAGGGAAAAAAAATGATAGAAGCAACAATTGGTGTCTTTTTGGGGTTGGGGATCGGTGCGGCATGTCGGTGGTTCGATATTCCACTTCCCGCTCCACCGAAACTTGTCGGTGCCCTGTTGGTTGTTGCAATGACAGTGGGCTTCGTTGGAACAGATTTGCTTCTGTATTAGTCGTCCAAACCGGGAAGTGCAGATGCGACCGAGTTGTTGGATATTGGGTTATTGGTCAATAACGCCGGAAATTTGATTGCGGGTTCTTTCTTAAAACTGGACCTTGAAGCCGTAAGTCGCAAAGTGTCATTAGAGTTATCGCCAAAAACGACTAAATTTTTCTGATCGATTTTCATCTGCTGGGCAATAGTCAAGCAAGCGTTTGCTTTTGTCGCTTTTCGATCCTGTATTGTTAGCCAGAACCAACCGGGGGAGTAGGCATTTTCAAAAAAATGTATTTCTATATCAGCAGAGAAGTTTTGGCTAACTTTGTGTTTAAGCGAAATCAATTCATTACTCGACGCAAAGCATGCTGTAATTTCATATATCATCATGTATTCTAGCTAAAGTCTATTTTTCAAAAATTACGATAATAATGCTCTCTTTACATACACACTTTTATTCACAATTGATTGACACTTTAGCTGAACTTGTTACTTTGTCGTACGATCAAAAAAAATATTGTCGGCGGCTATTTAGTATTAGACGCTACACCAGAAATGAATATTTGTTGAATATGGGAGAAACTTGGCGGAACATATTTTTTATATATCGTGGCGCTTTACGCTTGTTTTATACAACAGAAAACAGGAGAAAGTATGAATAGCGAAACCGATGAGCAGAAAATAAGAGTAGTCGTAAAGGGCTATTTTGATGGAACATATAATGGGGACAAAGAAATGTTGCTCAAGGTCTTTCATCCTGACGCACATATTGTTGGAATTTTCAATGGCGCACTCACTGACTGGACAAGATCTGAGTTTATCAAACGAGTAACCTCCAAACCCACTCAGTCAGAGCGAAATGAAGAATATACCAAAAAAATAATGACTATTGATAGCGAAAAGGATGTCGCCATGGTAAAGGCGGTGATACAAACTGGTGGTCACTATTTTACAGACTATATTACGCTATTAAAAATAAATGGTCGTTGGATAATTCGTAACAAAAGCTATACAACTTCACGTGTTAAGTGAGTAAATTACTAGGGCTCTATTTAATTTTCTTTTTGATGCCCGGTTTTGGCCAATAAAAATGAGTTCGTAAAATTGCAAGCAGTGTTATAGGCTTGCTTGACGCTAAAGTACGTGCATTTCTGGACTTTTTTCGTTTCAGATTTGAATAGCGCTTGCTTAACGACAAACGTAATCTATTGTATTTAATAACATAATTAGTTAGTCACCGATAGTTTGTCACACATAGGTCTTCAATCCTGTCTAAATAAGAGAAAACAAATTAACTAAACGGAAAAACATCATGTACACACTCTATCACTACCCCTATTCGCAGCACGCGCGGCGTGTTGTAGCACTATTCGAAGAAGCGGATATTGAATATAATTTAAAACATATTGCCATGGATAAGAACGAACATGCCTCAAAGGAATATGCGTCGATTAATCCTAACGAGCAGGTACCGACATTAATTGACGGTGACCTAAAAATCCATGAATCAAATGCCATTCTTCGCTATGTATGCACCAAACACGGTCTCAGTGAATGGTATCCTGAAGATTTAGAAATTCGTGCCAATGTCGAACAATGGCTTGACTGGAACCAATGCCGTTTTTCACCTGCCGTTGTTGATATTGTACTAAATAAGGTATTTATGGGTGAACATGGTGACAAGCTTGCAATCAAACGTGGTGAAGAAAATATGAGGAATTTAATACCTATTTTGGATAAAAAATTAGAACACGATAAATATCTAGCGGGAGATAATCCGACCATTGCCGATATATCTGTCGCTTCTAATATTTTTCAGCTTAGCCTAGCAGAAGCACAACCAACGGAATCGAATATTGATACCTGGTACCAGCGAATTAGCCAACGCACTGGGTTTATTAAGTCTTTGCCGCAATAGGGATAGCTTGATATTTTGTGTGATTCGATTGATACCACGGACGGTTGCACAAGCAATTTTAAATAAATGAGTACGTACCAAAAATTAGTTGGAGAGTTTGAGTTGGACTTAGAAACGGCAGTAAGTAAAGCCCAAAAGGGCGATAAAAAAGCTTTGGAAGTTGTTATCACAACAATACAAGATAAGATATATTATCTTGCGTTGCGGATGCTGTGTAATCCTGAAGACGCGAAAGATGCCGCACAGGAAATCTTGATCCTGATTGTCACAAAACTTTCCACGTTTCAATTTAGAAGCAAGTTCACTACTTGGGTATACCGTGTCTCCGCGAATTATCTTTTAGACACTAAGAAGAATTTTGAAAAAGACCTAGAGATAACATTTGATGATTTTAAACAAGATTTAGAGTCAGACCTGGTGGATCCAACAGACCTTAAAAATTCTGCTGAGTACCCATTACTTCTAAACGAGCTTCGTATAATGTGTACTGTGGCCATGCTTATGTGCTTAGACAAAAAGCACCGGTTGGCTTATATAATAGGTGACATTTTTGAACTCAATCACAGTGAAGCAAGCGAAATATTGTCACTTTCGAAAGAAAATTACCGGAAGCAGCTATCACGTGCACGATTAAAGGTAATCAACTTTACAAAAAACAGCTGTGGTTTAGTAGATGACTGCGCTAGTTGCCACTGTGATAAAAAGCTAACCGGCGCCATAAAACGAACACGTATTAACAAAAACTATATCTGTTTTGCTGATAAATCAGAGGAAACTTATACTCAAGTAAAAGAGAGTATCGCTGAGTTAGCGGAAGATTTAAGAACCGTATACTTACAAAAGGCAATTCCCTTTTTAAAATTTCCTGTAAATTTTATTAAAACGCTAGAAAGTATATACCCAAAGCGTTAGAGAATTAGGTCTAATTAAACCCCTCAAAACCGCCACCTAGTAGTGATATTTTGCGTGAATTAATGGGACATCCGTATAATTGCGGAAGTCATTATCGATCAGGCTAGGGAGAAACTGGAAGAATTGCAATAGAAATCAAATAAGTGCCGCAGCCAACTATTATGTGACGAACCGCTTTAGTGATGCTATGTTAGAACCATGAAAATCGCTATCCTGTCAGATATTCACAGCAATCTGGAGGCCCTTCAGGCCTGTTGTCGAAAGACGAAAATACTCGGTGTCGAGCAGTATATTTGTCTCGGCGATATTGTCGGGTATTGTGCCGACCCGGTGGCAACGCTGGAGCTGGTGATGAATTTGCCGGGTATTGTCGCCGTTTGTGGTAATCATGATAAGGCTGTTTTATCAGGGAATTTTCCGAATGCGAGGGAATCGGTTCAGCAGGCGATTGTCTGGACACGCCGACAGTTATCAGAAAAACACACGGATTTTATCCGCAGTTTGCCCTATAGCTTGCATCTGCAGAATATAGCCTGCGCGCATGCCTCTTTATATAACCCTGAGCAATGGCAGTATTTATACCAACCGGATCAAGTCAGGCAATGCATGGACGCGACACAAGCGACAATCACTTTTCTTGGTCATACCCACTTGCCAATACTTTATTATGATAATGCGATGGGTCGCATCAAACTGATGACACCGCAGGAAGGCATCCCTGTTCCTATTTACCAGCAGCGGCGTTATGTCGCTAATGTGGGTTCAGTAGGCCAGCCGCGCGATGGTAATAGTGCTGCCAGTTTTGTTATGTATGATAGTGAACTGGCGGAAATTACTTTTTATCGGGTTGCTTATGATTTTACCAAAACGGCAAAAAAAATACTTGAATCTGATCTGGCATCAGACTTTGCCAAGCGCTTAGCAGACTCCGCGTGGGAGTTTTAGTGTGACTGAAAAAATACATGAAGCCAGTCTGGGCGAAACGATAAACGGGTTTTATCTGCAAACGCAATGGCATAAAAGCCTGTTATGCACCTTATACCGTGTTACCCATCCAGATCATGATCTTGCCATGGTCATGAAGGTACCTAAACTGGATGTGATTCTGCCACCCAGTGCCTATGCCGGTTTTGAAACTGAAGTGCGTATCCTTTCCCGCTTGCGCGGGGTTTATACGCCGCGTGTTGTGGGCAAAGGTGATATGGCAACTTGCCCCTATATTGTCATGGAATATATTGAGGGCGACGCAATATTGCAAGCGACGAATCACGCGCCGGTTACCGTTGCTCGACTGGTGGAGTTGTTGGTGCCTTTGTGCAAAGCGATACATGAACTGCACCAACACAATATTATTCATCTGGACATTAAACCGGAAAATATTCGCAATCGCGAGGATGGCCAGGCGGTGATCATTGATTTTGGTTCAGCACATCACACGCTGATGCCGGACATGTATATCGACAGTCATGAGATGGCACCACGTACCCCGGATTATGTCGCACCGGAGCAGATACAGCATATACGAAATGAATTCGGCAGTGATATTTATGCCTTAGGTATTATTATGTATCAACTCGCCACCGGTAAATTCCCATTTGCCTATTCAAACCAAATTACTTTGTACAAGAAACTATATTTACCGCCAACGCCACCACGCGTATACGACGAAACCCTGCCGCCCTGGTTACAGGAAGTCATATTAAGGTGCTTGCAGCGCCATCCTCATAATCGCTTTACTTCTGCCAAGCAGCTCGCTTATATGCTGTTGCATCCGCATATGATTAAGCTAAGCCGGTTAGCGGAACTAAAGCAAAAACCCGGCCTGGTGGAGAAAATGCGTTTCTGGTTCGCAGCAAGACGAGACAAGCGCCAATCGAGTACGCTATTACATCCCCGCGAAAGAATTATCCGTGTCCACCATGTATTGGTGGCGCTTGATCTGAGCCATAGTGCCGAAGAATTAAAACAAGCATTACATACTACCTTGCAACGTCTGGCCCGAAGTGATCGACAGTGTTTTTTTACTGTTTTGTCGGTGATAGAGAGCAATGAGTTTAGCTTTAGTAAAGGTGTTGATGAAGAAAACAGACAGGCACATTCCACCAATATACATTGCCAGATTGAATTACGTCATTGGATGAAAACGCTTAATTTAGCCAAGAACCGCGTGAACTATCAAGTGATTGAAGGCACGGCAGCAAGTGAAATCATTGGTTATGCCAGGCATCATCTGGTCGATCATATTATTATTGGTGCGCGCGGCAGCTCCACATTACGTCGTTATTTGGGTAGTGTGTCGTCTAAGGTAGTGGCCGAGGCGCCTTGCAGTGTGACGGTGGTGCGGACGCAAATAAATCAATCGACAAAAGAAAAGAATGTAGATCCTGAGTTATAGGTACTTCAACAAGATACTCAGCTGCCATTCAGGCGATGGGTACCTACAAATTCTATAAGTTGGATTTCGAGGGATGGGCAGATAGAGTAATCGGGAACAAAGCAGACTACTGGATGCGTCTTTTCGAAGAACATCCCGACTAATTAAGTTCTGAGCCAGGCCCGTGCATTGAATTTTATTCTGGCAGCCTTTAAATTTGCGTGTGTCTGGTATTTATTTTAACCGCGAATGAGAAACCCTTTTTCTCGATTACCATGAAATCGTCTTGACGATCATAGCCTTTTGAGCTACATTTGTAGCTTTATTGGCTACATTTATTACAAAAATGCCAAAACTAAGATTAGCGTCTCTTCTATTTAAAGAATATCGCCGCAAAGTATTTGCGCTATTACTGTTGCATCCAGATAAGAAATACCATGTTCATGCTATTGCCAGGATAACGGGTACTGTTGCCGGTACGCTCCATAAGGAGCTATCAA
>QILK01000147.1 GCA_003233345.1 Gammaproteobacteria bacterium
GGTTTCTATGCTGACATAAAACTCTTTTTTACTGTGTTAATAATTTTTGTCTTAAAATGCGGCCTAGTCTTTAAACTGCTTATAAAATGTTGTCGTAAATAGGTAATTTCTGTTATAAAAGCCTAAACTTCCTATAAATTTAATTTGTACAAATAAAAGAAAATAATGAAAAAATTAGTCGCTCTACTACTGTCGCCTGTCTTGCTCTTTATTGCCTATCTGGGATATTGCTATGTTGTTCTTTCTGAGATGTCAATAGAACAGGTTTTCTATACTTCCATTAGGGTGGAGAATAATAAGTACCCACTGATTGCCAAATCAGTAAGCAGACAATTTCTAAAGTGGAAAAACTTCGATTCCAACAGTCCCTGGCAGGGGTCCAACACACCCTACCTAAATTATATTATGTTTTTTTACAGTAAAATTGATAAGGTGCCGATTGGCTCCGGTTTAACCCGCGCACTTCTTAGTAAAGCCAGAAAAAATGAACTGCTTGCAAAACAGAACCGAAATATTCTACTGGTAGCTGAATTACTAATCGCCAAAGGAACGGATGTTAACTCCATAGACCCTAAAACAGGACATACCATATTACACGAAGCGATCTTGTTTAAGCAAAGTCTATTGGTTCAGTTTTTGGTCAAGCAAAATGTCGACCCGACAATAAAGATTGAAAAGCCCGGAACTAAATATCATGGCATGGACTCAATTACCTACGCCAAACTAAAAGTAAAAGAAAATAAAGAAGCCTTCAAAAATCTACCCAGTGATAAACAGAATAAATTCAAAAAGCAATTCGATAAAAACATGCGCGATCGTGTTTCTATTGTTAGCCTGTTAGAAAAACACAAATCAAGCTATTTAGATAAATTTCAGAGCAATGCAAAAAAATAGAATCCCGAAAAATAGAATTAAAAATATGTTCTCAACTTGATCTGAGCGCATAAGTCATTAGTATTAGCAGGACTATCACTAATCTGGTTGCCAACTTATGCTTAAACTCTTGGTCATACTATCACTAACCACCTGCCTGCTCGTTTCTTGTGCAAAAAAACGACCCCAAGGGCCTGGCGCGGCGATTCCCTGGAAGGACCTGCCTGGCTGGAAAAATGATACCCATTCCGACGCATGGCCAGCTCTGCTGCAAAGCTGCCATGTGCTTAAGAAACGCCAAGCCCCTTGGAAAACCATTTGTAGCCAAGCTTTATCGATTGGCACGCCTGATAATAATAGCGCCAGACACTTTTTTGAAAAGTGGTTTGTTGCCCATATTGTCATAGGTAAAGACAACCGTGAAGATGGCTTGTTTACCGGGTATTTTGAGCCGCTACTTTTTGGCAGCCTGACAAAAACGGATCGCTATAAATATCCGGTTTACGGTCGTCCAGCAGATTTGCTCACTATCGATTTATCATCGTTACATCCGCAACTCAAAGGATTGCGTCTTAGAGGTCGGGTTGTTGGTCACAAAGTCGTGCCTTACTATAATCGGGAGGCCATTGAAAAAAATCGACAGTTATTAAAAGGCCACGAACTGCTTTGGGTTGATGATGCAATTTCGCTATTTTTTCTACAAATTCAAGGATCGGGCAAAGTCCAATTAGCGAACAATAAAAAATTGGCTATAGGCTATGTTGATCAAAATGGACACCCCTATTTCGCCATTGGCCGCGAGCTAATTAACCTAGGCGCGTTAACGAAAAAAAATGTCAGTTTACAATCTATTCGTAAATGGTTGATCAAAAATCCTGAAAAAATGAATGCTGTCCTAAATACCAATCCCAGCTATGTTTTTTTTGAAATACGCGACAAAGGACCATTGGGCTCCTTAGGCGTGCCGTTAACGGCTGAACGCAGTATCGCCGTCGATCGACAATATATTAAACTAGGACTTCCTGTGTGGATTGATACAACCTTACCCGCAGAAGCCAACGCCAGCGACCCGTCGGGCCAAAAATACAGGCGCCTGATGTTTGCCCAGGACACTGGAGGAGCAATATCCGGTGCTGTTCGCGCCGATGTATTTTGGGGTGCCGGCAAACGCGCAAAATATATGGCAGGCCATATGAAGCAAAATGGTCGTTTATTTGTATTATTACCTAAAAATAATGACAACATGGAATAATTACACTGAATTTCAACGCACTATCCCGCCAAGCTTAGTTAAACTATGGTTAATATAAATATTTTTGTACATTTTTTCAATATGCGATAATATTTACTTTGTTAAACAGCTTTTAACTTTTGTCTGCAACATAGAATTGCGGATGGGCATAACTGGAGAGGGATTAAATGGACTCTGCCAAGCAGGATTTTTTATTTCCGCTTAAAATCGCTTTATTGTTGATTTTTCTAAATACCCAACCGATATTTGCCAGCGAAGTACTTAAGCCCGCAAAAATGGTGGTGACAAAAAGCAACGTTGAAGAAGCCGTTAAAAGGCTGGAGCAGTATGCTATCGACCTTGCTAAAAACGATATACATCAATCAGGTACTTTTACGCCATTTGGGGTGTCCATCGATACAGGTGGTCATTTTAACCTGGTTACAGGAAGCGGCCAGGATACGACCCAGGATCTTGAAATGATCACCAATGCGTATAAGAAAAAGGCTCAAAAGTCGCTGATTGCCGCCGCCGCGATTGTTTTCGATACCAAAATTGAAAACCCGGGAAAGGAAGGTATGGACGCAATCTATATTACTTGCGATAGCATATTCACACCAACCAAGAATAAATATTTGTTATACTTTAAAACCAAATCAGGCGCTTATAAATTTACCGGTCTTATTAAAAGTAAAAAAGATAATACCAAAATATTTTCCAGTTCGAAATTTTCCGCCGCCAAATAACACTCTTTTCGCGCTTGTTGATTCAGCAAAAATATGAAAGACTAGCCGCACCTCAATTTCTGCTGGAAGTGCACCATGAAATTTAACCTCATTAAGACCTTGCCTATACTCTTGCTAGTCGCTTTTATATTCCCAGGCATTGCCTGTGCAAAAGTCATTTCTAAAGAAATTAAATATAACGATGGTAGTGTCAAATTACATGGCTTTATTGCCTTTGATGATACTAAAAAGGGGAAACGTCCCGGTGTCATTGTTGTCCATGAATGGTGGGGGCATAATAAACATGCGAGACGTAGTGCTATCCGCTTGGCCAAACTGGGTTATACCGCGCTTGCGGTAGACATGTATGGCAATGGCAAGACGGCGGATCATCCTAAAAAAGCGGGCGAAATGTCTGGTGTATTTGATAAAGATCCGGCCTTGATGAAGTCACGGTTTTATGCAGCACTACAATTATTAAAAAAACAATCCAATGTAGATAAAGACAAAATTGGCGCGATAGGATATTGCTTCGGTGGGCGCGTGGTATTGGAAATGGCAAAAGCCGGTGTCGACCTAAAAGTTGTCGCCAGCTTCCATGGCAGCATGCCAAAACCCGGGAAAGATTCGAAAAAAACAACCCTCAAATCGGCAATCCTGGTCTACCATGGCGAAAAAGACAAGTTTGTGAAATTTACCGATATTGAAGCATTTAAAAATTCAATATCGACCCATATTTTTCAATTAAAAATCTACAAAACAGCCACGCATAGCTTTACCAATCCTGATGCAGACAAGTATGCAAAAAAATTCAAAATTCCGGTTGCTTACGATAAGGTTGCCGATAACGAATCTTGGAAACATATGACATCGCAATTTAAACGCTTATTAAAATAGGTCACTAAACTAAACTAGGCGGGCCTTTGCAAAGCTGATTCAACTTCCTGACGTTTCGCTTGAGTTGTGAGTATTTCTATTAGCTCTAAAGTGAAATCCATAGCGGTGCCCGGGCCCCGGGAAGTGATAATTTTACCGTCGATAACCACGGATTTTTCCTCATAGACCAAGCCATCTATTGCGTAGTCTTTAAGTGCGCCCGGGTAACAAGTCACTTTACGATCTACCAATAACCCTGCCGTTGCTAATACTTTTGGTGCTGCACAAATCGCAGCGATATATTTGTCATTGTTTGACATGTTAACTAACAGTCCCTGAATTCTTGAATCTTTCTCTAGGTTATTAGCACCAGGCAAGCCTCCCGGTAGAACCACCATGTCATAGTCATCGTCCAACGCACTATCAATAGTGGTATCTGCAATCATCAGGGTACCCCGGGAACAGACGATAGGCTCATCGTCTAGGCCAGCGGTAACAACATCAATTTCTGCGCGACGCATCAAGTCGATGACCGTAATCGCCTCGAGTTCCTCGCATCCTTGCGCCAGTGGCACTAAAACCTTTGGCATCTGATTGACTGCTCCGTCCGATAAAAATTTTCTAAGGTAGCTTTTTGCCAGCAACTATTTTAGTTTTTTCCTTTTCCGTGCTCATTTTAGAAATATGCAATCCTTTTAATAAAGTCAGGGCCTGAAATAGTTGATAGTCTGTTTCCGCCAACTTTTCGATCGAAGGTTCCTTTTTACCCTTTTTACCTTTTTTACCTTTTTTATCCTTTTTGTCTGCCCCTTTTATAACCGTATTATTTTCTAAATGGTGGTTCAAATCCTTTTCCTTGATTTGTCTTACTTTAGATTTTGGTGACAAGGATACTTTAGCATTACCAATAATCACATCGGGAACAATGCCTTTGGCCTGAATAGACCTTCCAGCTGGGGTAAAATATCTAGCCGTAGTCAATTTAACTGCTGTGCCGCCGCGCGCGGGTAAAATAGTCTGAACGGAGCCTTTGCCGAAAGTTTTTTCGCCCATGATAATCGCGCGTTTATGGTCCTGCAAGGCACCTGCGACTATTTCTGATGCCGACGCTGAGCCACCATTTACCAACACAACAATTGGCGCGCCGTTAGTGACATCGCCCACTGTCGCTGAATAACTAAGTTTAGAATCCAATACCCGCCCTTCGGTATATACAATTTTACCTTTATTCAAAAACGCATCGGAAACGGATACGGAAGCACTTAATACACCACCAGGGTTATTGCGTAAGTCAACAACCAGCCCCTTAAGTTTTCCACCGGATTTTTTAACCAGCTTGGTAACCTCGGCCTTGACCGTGTCGCCGGTTTTTGCCTGGAACTGAACAATGCGAATATAGCCATAACCTTTATCGAGTATTTTAGCCTTAACACTTCGAACTTTAATAATAGCTCTGGTGATAGAAATCTTGATCGGCTTATCTGCACCCTCTCTAACCACCGTCAGCACCAAATCTGTACCCGGCTTTCCGCGCATGCTTTTAACCGCTTCGCTTAGTGTCATGCCTTTAACAGGCTTATCGCCTAGTCGAATAATCAGGTCTCCGGCTTTAATCCCGGAGCGCTGTGCAGGGGTATCATCAATGGGTGAAATTACTTTTACAAATCCATTCTCCATCCCAACTTCGATTCCTAACCCACCAAACTCTCCAGATGTGCCAACCTGTAACTCTTTAAATTCGGATGCATCAAGATAAGAAGAATGTGGATCAAGACCAGACAGCATTCCACGAATTGCGTTCTGGATTAGTTCTTTATCATCGACCTCAGTAACATAATCGTTTTTTATCCGTGAATACACATCAGTAAATGCACGAATATCGTCAAGCGGCATTGCTGATTTAGCAGGTTTTTTATTTGTGTTTTCAACTACTTTTTTTGCAAGTACGCCGCCAGCGATAGTCAGGCATGCACCAAACACCACACTGATCATCATTACAAACGCGACATTAAATCTAGATTTCATTGATTAACTCCTGTTTATTAAAACGCCAAATCTATTGCAGGCAGACTTGCAAAAACGGGTTGGCTGTATCATTACTGCGCTTATGCTCCTTAGTTAAAACTAGCACAAAACCAGGCTAAAACGAACGCTATATTTAGGTATTATCCGTCAAGCAGAAGTAACCCTAACTACTTGTTTTGCGATGTTTTACACCATTTTAATGGATTCAGGGCAACACCTTGGCGACGAATTTCAAAATATAAGGCTGTTTTACTGATTCCTCCGGTATCTCCCACTCTTGCAATAAGCTCGCCAGATTCCACACTTTGCCCTACGTTTTTATAAAGCTTCTGTGCATGCCCATACAAGCTAAAATAGCTGCCGCCATGATCGATAATCATAATCAATCCATAACCCCGTAACCAATTAGCAAAAACCACTTTGCCATCAGCTACTGCGCTTACTTTGCTACCAGCCGGTGCTGAAATTAATACGCCCTTGGCGTGCAATTTTCCAAACACATCACCTTTGTTAAAGTGATTGTGGACCCTACCCAAACTTGGCCAGCTAAGGCGGCCCTTCAACTTGCTGAAACCACCCTTGTTAATAAATTTCTTCGCGCGTATACGCCGTTTTATTAAAACCGACATTACTTGTTTTAGTTCAGATTCCTCTGATTTAAGCTTCACCAATTTTTGTTGGCCATGCTCTAGTTCTTTGTTTAGTTTTTCTAGCCAAAACGCCCGCTGTTTTCTCTGGGCACGAAACTGCTGTATTAAGGCATTATTGCGTTCAGACAGCAAATCCAGGCGCTGCTGCTGTTTTTTAACTTCAATACCAAGCTCGTCCAATTGCGCTAAGCTATCCATCAAATTACGCATTTTTATATTTCGCTGCTTTTCAATATAGCGGTGAAACAGTAGCGATCGCTGAATGCTATTACGGTCGTGGTTGCTAAGCCAGATTTTAATCGGTACCTGCTGCCCACTAATAAAAACATGCTTGGCTAACTGTTGCAATGTCTTTCGTTGTGATACCAGCGTAGTGCTAATAGCACTCTTTTTTTCCGCAAGTTGATCAAGCTTCTTGCCAAGATTTTCCCTTTTATTTTTATTAACGACTAACACGGTTAGTGTTGACTGTAGTCTTTTTTCTGTCGATGCCAGCTCCGCTAATGAAATATTTTTACGTTTTCTTTTGTTGGCCAAATCAGTCTGAAGACGCTGCATTTTTAGACGCAAGTTGCGCAGTTCTGAGTTTGCCTGCTTTTCTTTGTTAGCAGATGCTTGCTTTTGCAGGGATAGTCGCGCCTGCAAATCCGGGTAAAATAGAACCGATATAATAAAAAACACAAACAAGGCCGCTTTAGTGCAACCAAACTGGCCTGTCATTTTTGGACTATGTGAGTATCGTATAAATTTAGTCAGCTCCATGCTTAACGAGCGATCTACCGGTCATTTCTGTAGGTTGCTCCAACCCCAATAATTCTATTATCGTCGGTATGACATCTGCCAATACACCATTATTAGCCAAGTCTATTGAATGACCTACATAGACCAAAGGCACAGGGTTTAACGTATGCGCAGTGTGCGCCTGCCCCGTACCGTCGCCACGCATTTTTTCCGCATTGCCGTGATCGGCGGTAATAATCCACTTGGCGTTCGCTTTTTCTATCACTGCATACAAGCGGCCTAAGCAAGTATCCAGTGCCTCTATTGCTTTCACCGTTGCCTCGAAATTTCCAGTATGACCTACCATATCAGGATTGGCAAAGTTACTTATAATGACATCATATTTTCCTGACTCGATTGCCTCAATCATTTTATCGGTCATCTCATCGGCACTCATTTCTGGCTTTAAATCATAAGTCGAAACGGAAGGAGAGGGGATTAATATCCTGTCTTCACCCTCATAAGGATGCTCTTCGCCGCCGTTAAAAAAGAAGGTAACATGTGCATATTTTTCTGTTTCCGCAATTCTCAGCTGGCGCATACCCAGGTTTGACAAATATTCGCCAAAAACGTTCGGCATACGGTCAGGTGGAAAGGCGACAGGAATATCAAACTCTTTACTGTATTCGGTTAAACTGACAAACCCTCCCAGTTTTGCCAAATCGCCGCGGTCAAAATCGCTAAAATCCGCTTCGATAAAGGGTCTTGTTATTTCTCGGGCGCGATCGGATCGGTAGTTCATAAAAATCATTACATCACCTTCCTCAATGGTGACCGGTTTGGTACCTTCGGGCGCAATCGCGGTTGCCTCAACAAATTCGTCAGTTTCACTTCTGTCATAAGCATTAGCTAGCGCTTCTTCAGCACTATTGGCTACATATTTAGCCCGGCCCTTAGCAATAACCTCGTAACAGGTTTGTACCCGTTGCCAACGTTTGTCGCGGTCCATGGCATAATAACGGCCAATCACCGATGCAAACCGTCCTTTCCCAAGTGCTGCAAATTTATCTTCCATCATACGGATCGAAGTCATCGCGCTTTTTGGCGGTGTATCACGACCATCAAGAAAAGCATGGAGATAAAGCTTTTCAGCGCCCCGTTCTGCGGCAAGTCTGATCATTGCATGAATATGCTCTTCATGACTATGGACACCACCGGGCGACAATAATCCAAGAATATGCACCGCTTTATCAGCATCAATGGCTTGATCAACAATCTGGGTCAGCGTTTCATTGATAAAAAATGAACCGGTAAGAATAGCACGGCTAACACGGGTAAACTCCTGGTAGACTACTCTACCAGCGCCGAGATTTAGATGGCCGACTTCCGAATTACCCATTTGATCCCCTGGCAAGCCCACGGCCGCGCCAGAAGTCTGAATAAATGTATGAGAATTCTGACCCCAGATTTTATCCCAATTGGGTTTATTTGCAGAATAAATTGCATTGAATTCCTGGTTTTCACTATAACCCCAACCGTCTAAAATAGTGAGAACAAAAGGTCCTTGAGTTTCTGACATTTCTTTAAAAACTTCCGTTACTTAATACTAAAAAATATAGCCTATATTAACCGATAATTTATTGTTTTAGACAAAGTCTATCCTATCAACATAAAAATAGCGATAATACAAGCATTAACCCCGTTTTGTTTATAAAAAATACTGCTTATACTAATGTGGTTAAAATAAAAGCTTCACAAACACCTTATTATTGTATAATGTTCCTCTTATAAAGGGCAGCTTGAATTTAAAGTTTTGCTCCCCATAACTAGAACAGCAGGTAATTTTATGAGTGTCAGTGCCGAAATGCTAATCACCCAAGACGATGATATTGACAGAGCATCTCGTTCGTTAAAAGCTATGTCTCATCCCTTGCGGTTAAAAATCCTTTGTACCTTAGGGGATAGAGAAGTTAGTGTACAAGATATTGTAGAATATGTTGGTACCTCTCAAAGCAACATTTCCCAACATCTTGCTATTTTGCGGGATAAGGGCATACTAGCATCGCGCAAAGATGCGAACCGGGTGTACTACCGGGTAGGCGATCCTCGTACATTACGGCTTATCGGAATGATGCGTGAAGTTTTTTGTACTGCACAGGCATACTAAAACCTTTTTGTTTTAGTTTAAGTGGCAGCGTTTAATTACCAAGCAAATGTGTTGGCTCACATGTTTCATGTGTGAGTTAATATCAACTTTTTATTTGCCTAGTAACTGTTAACAATTCGGATTGATAATGGAATTTTCAGAATTTATTGCCAACAACCCAATTCTTAGTGGTCTGTTTGCCGCACTGATAGTCATGCTGATTATTAGTGAGTATCAGCGCTATACACGTCGATTTAATGAGGTCTCCCCACTGGAAGCTGTCAACCTTATTAATAACCAAAAAGCAATTGTAGTCGATGTCAGATCAGAGAAGGATTATCAATCAGGACATCTAACCAATGCCATTAATATTCCTTTTCAAAGCATTGCTTCCGACAAGAAAAAATTGGAAAAATACAAGAAAAAACCACTGATTATCTATTGCCGTTCCGGAAATTTTTCAACTCAGGCCTGTAAAACATTGGAAAAAAATGGATTTGAAACGGTGCATAATCTTCGTGGTGGTGTCATGGCTTGGGAACGCGATAATTTGTTCCTGGTTAAATAAAACTTTCTAACCCCATAACACACATTGCTCCTATGACATCACAACATGTAGTTTGTACCCATTGTGACAGTACCAACAAAACACCTGTCGAAAAAAACATAGCAAATGCAAATTGTGGTAAGTGTCACCAGCCACTTTTTAGTGGCACTGTTTATGATATAAGTAGCGAACAGTTTGAAAAGCAAGTCAAGCGAAACACGATACCCGTCATCGCCGATTTTTGGGCAGACTGGTGTCAGCCATGTAAAATTCTGGGCCCCGTTATGACACAGGTTGCTAACGAATTGGAACCTGCTTACCGATTTGTTAAAATCGATACTGACAAGTACCAGTCGCTCGCTGGACAATATGCGATCCGAGGGATACCGACTATTATTTTATTTAATAACGGATCCGAAATTTCAAGACAATCCGGTGCGATGGATGGTAATTCATTAAAATCCTGGATTTCTAATTCCTTAAAATGAGAATCACTTTATGAATGATATCGATCCGACCAACGATTCTGGTAATGAAACCCAATCAGACCAAGACCTACAGACTATTTCTGTCATAAAAATTTATTTAAAAGATGTCTCGTTCGAAGCGCCACATACACCTGAAGTATTCAATATTCAGAGCGAGCCTGAATTTGAAGTCAGTCTTAATTATGGTGCCAACAAAGTAAACGAAGAGAACCTTCACGAAATCGTACTATCAATCACCATTACCGCAAAAATAGAAGATAAAACCATGTACCTAGCCGAAGTACAGCAAGCCGGATTATTCGAGTTACACGGCTTTGATGAAGAATTACAGAAAGCAGCCTTTGGTATTTTCTGTCCTTCGCAACTTTATCCCTATGCCCGCGAAGCCCTTTCAAACCTGATTTCCAAGGGTGGATTTCCGCCTTTAGTCCTCGACCATCAGAATTTTGAAGCCATCTACTCGCAACACGTTAATGGCGAAACCCAGGCATCTCTTCAGCATTAGCCGCCAACCTTAATAATTCATGGCCAGTTACCCCGCTAAATCGCCAGACAAGATGGGCATTATTGGTGCTGGTTCCTGGGGAACTGCGCTAGCAATTTTGTTTGCCAGAAATCAGATCAACACTGTTTTATGGGGCACGCGGACTGACGAGCTGCAAGACATGATTGATCAGCGTTGTAATAGTCGCTACTTACCGGGTATTGCTTTCCCGGAAGCTTTGCAACCAGTCACTGAATTCTCAGAATTATTATCTTGCAACACACTTTTACTGGCTGTCCCCAGCCACGCGTTCCATAGCATTGTTAGCAGACTTGCCAAAGAATTTCCGCAGATAAAACGAATTGTCTGTGCCAGTAAAGGCTTTGAAGATACGACCAATCGATTATTACATAAAATAATCGACCAGTATTTTCCAGACGATGTTGATTATGCTGTTTTATCTGGGCCAACTTTTGCACTGGAAGTTGCTAAAGGATTACCAACCGCCGTCACTATTGCCTCAAAATCTAAGCGTTTTGCGGCCGAAATGGCAACCTGGGTGCACGATGAAAATTTCAGGGCCTATACCAGTAGTGATGTTATTGGTGTTGAAGTCGGTGGCGCTGTAAAAAATATATTGGCTATCGCCGCTGGTATTGCCGATGGCCTCGGTTTTGGTGCTAATACCCGTGCAGCAATGATCACCAGAGGACTGGCGGAAGTAATCCGCCTTGGTACCACCTTGGGGGCAATGCCGGAAACATTTATGGGACTTGCAGGTATTGGCGATCTGGTTTTAACTTGTACCGATGATCTTTCGCGTAACCGTCGATTTGGGCTTGCATTGGCCCAGGGCCGAACACAGGAACAGGCAAAAAATGATATAGGCCAGGTAGTTGAGGGAATAAAAACATGCAAAGCTGTTTATGAAATGTCTAAAGACCTTAATGTCGATATGCCAATCACCGAACAGGTTTTTCAAGTTTTATATAAAAATTCAGAGCCTAAGACAGCTGTCAGAAATTTATTTTTACGTCACTTAAAAAATGAACTGGAATAGAACAAACCGGGCACACTGCACCTCTTAAGCCTTACACTGGTTAGGCCCAATTATTTTTTATGCTGCAATGCAGGCTCTCACAATGACCTGTTTATAACATAACTTGTTGATCAATATCCATTTCTGCTTTGAGCCAATTATTAACTTCATCGCTACCACTGCCATTAAGCGAACGATAATAAGCTGCTTCAGCAATCATTTGCAGGCGCTCATTGTGGCTTACCCGAAGCAGATTTTTATTAATTTCTGATCTTATATTCGTTTTTGCTGTTTTTTTTGCTGAACCGTTAGATTTGGCAGTTACCGCTTTTGCGCTTGCTTTTGACTTAACAACTGCTGGCGCTTTTGTTTTTGCTTTCGCTTTATTTTTAGATGAAGGCGATTTTGCCGGGGTTTTCCTTTGTGTCATACCGGGGACTCCTGAAAATATGTTCTAAAAGACTCTCTTAAAAAAGGATCGGAAAAAACAGACTACTTTTGTCATGCCGACCTCTGATTTTAGTATATCTTAAAATTTCCTAAACGCCATTTTCTATGTGTAAATACGATGGTACGGTATTTTGTGTAGAATAATGCTTTACATTAATAATATTTGTAATCTAACGACTCGAAATCAAATACTTAGGATATTCTCATAAAGCAAATGCGGATACTGCCATAACATATATTGAAGATACAACGATGAATGCCCATGCAAAACTGTGGTAACATAGACGCAATTATAAAAATTAGTATTGGAGATAATACATGGCCAGTAAGTCAGCCATTAGTTGGTCTGGTATCGGAATTCGTTATTTATTTGCCCTGGTATTGGTATGCACCACCTACAATCCATCGGGCGCATCTTTCTATCACTGGGTTAGCAATGCCATTACCGACGAAAGCAAAGATATTTTTTCCGCCGGTAAAATATTCCTGGGTATTGTGCTCATTATCGGCTGGGCGATCTTTATTAGAGCGACCACACGTTCGCTGGGTTTGCCTGGGCTTTTGTTAACGGCAGCATTTTTTGGTGCTTTGTTCTGGTTATTATATTCAGTCGGTATAATCAGTACCAAAAGTCCTACCGTCCAAATTTATATAGGCTTGGTACTTTTATCAGCCATACTAACGACAGGCATAAGCTGGTCACATATTCGCAGACGTTTAACCGGACAGGTAGATGTAGATGAACTGGAAGGTGATGGCGGGGGCCACTAAATCCGCCAACTGGGTCGCACCAAAACACTATTTGTCATTATTCTTTTAAACAACGTCCCTTTTACAACCGCCAGTCAGCAGTTTTTTCCAGGACAGTTACAACCCTAGTTGTTGGCCTGGAAAAAACTGCTGACTGGCGGTTGAGGGGCTTCCATTGAATTTCATGACTAAACTCATTCCTAGATACACATTACAGATTTGGACTACTCTGCGCCTATATCCACTGACCCGCTAAAATTATGCTGTCGCCAGGCTTCATATACGATAATCGCCGCAGAATTTGCCAGATTAATACTGCGGCTATGTTCTAGCATTGGAATCCGAATACACCTCTCGGCAGGTGTTTCCGCTAGCAGCGAACCAGGTAGTCCCCGTGTCTCGGGGCCAAATAAAAGACTGTCTCCAGCTTTAAAACTACAATCGCTATAGCAAGTTTTTCCGCGCGTTGTACAGGCATATACTTCTCCGGCACCAATCGCTTGCATGCATTCATCCAGCGACTTATGAAGTCTCAAACTCGCATACTCATGATAATCGAGCCCGGCTCTCCGTAATTTTTTATCATCCATCGCAAACGCGATAGGTTCGACCAAATGTAGGTCGCTACCGGTATTGGCACAGAGACGTATCATCGCACCAGTATTAAAAGGAATTTCCGGTTCAAACAAAATGATATTAAACATATTTTTCCAGTATTAATTATGAGACAATAATTATATCCCAGGAATTACATCCCAGGTACTTATCAAAATAACTATGATCGATAATCCACTCAGCGTTGATTTTTGTGATTTAACCTTTAAAACACCGATTGTACTACTGTCTGGATGCGTTGGCTTTGGGGAAGAGTATACACGTATCGACGGATTTTCAATGTCAGCGATTGGCGCGGTGTGCTTAAAAGGCACCACGGGTGAACCCCGTCTAGGCAATAATCCACACCGTGTCTATGAAACACCTGCAGGCATGCTAAATGCAATTGGATTGCAAAACCCCGGTGTGGAGACTGTTATTCAGACGATATTGCCCGAGCTTGATTTTGACAAGACCTGTTTTATCGCCAATGTTTCCGGTTCCACGATTGACGAATACGAGCATGTAACCCGACTCTTTGATCAGTCCCCAGTACAGGCGATTGAGATCAATATCTCCTGTCCCAATGTAAAAAAAGGCGGGGTCACATTTGGTAACGATCCAGATATGTCTGCCCGGGTAGTAGCAGCATGCCGCTGCGCGACGGATAAACCGCTTATCACCAAGCTATCCCCCAACCAAACAGACATCGCGGAAAACGCAAGGCGATGTATCGAGGCAGGCACCGACGGGTTTGCGGTTATCAATACACTCATGGGCATGGCAATCGATATTACCACTCGCAAACCCTTTCTCGGCAACAAGCAAGGGGGCTTATCCGGCCCAGCGATAAAACCCATTGCCTTGTTGAAAACCCACCAAGTATATCAAGTCAGCAAAAACCACAATATCCCCATCATTGGTCAGGGCGGCATTAACAGTGCCGATGATGCCCTCGAGTTTATTATTGCCGGCGCTACCGCAGTCGGTATTGGAACTGCATTATTTTATGACCCGCTTATCTGTCATAAAATTAATAAGGGCATTCTTGCCTATCTTAAACAACATAGTATTTCCAGCCTCGCCGAATTAACCGGAAGCCTCGACCGTTATTAATCATGACAGCCGATAAGGTTACACCTTTTCACATTGCTAAATAGCCTGCGTTCATAAGGTAACTATCTGAATGTGATGCAGTTGGCATATCGATTGCTTATTAATATCACAACAGTAAACTACTCCCTGGGGGGGAGCGCTAAGGAATAGCGTCTCTGCAAATCATGTACTTTGATTACTATGAATTAAAACGGCCACCGTTTCGTGTTACACCGGAAATAAACTCGTTTTATACCGGTGCCGACCGTGGCGCGACCTTACGCGCGCTAATGTACTCAATCAGTCACGGCGATGCGATTGTAAAACTGGTCGGTGAAGTGGGTAGTGGCAAAACCATGATTTGCCGCATGCTGGAATTAAAGCTACCTGACAATATTGATATCGTCTATCTAGGCAACCCAAGATTAAGTCCAGATAATATCCTTCAAGCCATTGCTTTTGAGCTTGAAATACCCATTTCCAATCACGAATCTGCGTCACGAATAATGATGCTAAAATCGTTGCAAGAACATTTACTAAATAAGCATATGCAAGGCCGACAGGTCGTCGTATTTGTTGAAGAAGCACAGTGCATGCCACTGGAAACACTAGAAGAAATAAGATTATTAAGTAACCTGGAAACACAGCAAAGCAAATTACTGCAAGTCGTTCTATTTGGCCAACCAGAGCTCGATTATAACTTGAGTTCAAATCATGTCAGACAAATTAAGGATAGAATTTCAAATAGCTTCTATTTGCCCTCACTCAATAAAAACGATGTGTCAGACTATTTACAGTTTAAGCTCTACACGGCGGGCTACAAAGGACAACACTTATTTACCCGGTCAGCGGTAAATTACATCTTCAAGGCTTCCAAAGGTCTCATGCGCAGAATTAATATTCTTGCCGATAAGGCACTACTTGCCGCTTACACACAGGGTAGCCCGATTGTCACCAAAAAGCATATCTCCTCTGCGGTGATGGACTCTGATTTTATAACCAAAAAACAAAAGCTTGGCTCAATATTTATCTCTTCCGCCGCCGCTCTGGCTCTGGTGGTGATTATGGCAATTTTTATACACACCTTTAGCGACAAACAAGCAGATGTTGCCGAAAAAACCTTACCGATCAAGATGCTTAAGCATACCCCTGGTAGTTTAGGTCTGAATAATTTGAAAAATGCTAATCCGAATGTAGAAGCGATTCTCGAAGAGCGCTACAAAAATACCAAGAAGTGGATCAAGCAAGTCAGCCTTAGCAATTTCAGCATTCAGGTTTTACTTATTGATGCTGACTCGCCCGACCGGCTAAATTATTTTTTTAACCAGGAAGGCATAACAGACATTATGCAACACTTATATATCGTTGTATTACATGTTAATGGTAAAAAGAAGCTTGGCGTGCTTTACAAAGATTTTTCAACATTTACCGATGCCCAGCGAGCACTAAAAAATTTACCGGGCACATTACGTCAACACGGGCCGTCAATTCGTTATCTCAAAACCGTGCTGACAGAATCTTTTTCGACAGCAGACTCAAGCAGGCGAGATTAAAATGAAGATTTTATTCAATACCACTGATGGGTGTACTATTATAAAATGGCATTTACTCGCAATATTTATCGTCATCCTATTGACTGCCTGTAGCGCAAGTAATCCACCAAAAATATCAAGCGCACATTTATCTACATCGAGCAAGCCCGCTAAGGGCGTGCCCGCACCGATCATGCAGTCACCTTATGTTCCCATACCAACACCTCGGGCTAAACTTGAAACCTATACTGTGGTTGTCAGTGAGGTTCCGGTTAAGGATCTCTTGTTTAGCATGGCGCGTGATGCCAAAGTCAATGTTGATATTCATCCGACCGTTACCGGCAAGGTAACCATTAATGCTGTCAACCAAACCCTGGCGCAAATTCTCAATCGTATTTCCAAGCAGGTCGATCTTCGCTATCAAGTCAATGACGATAGTATCGTTATTAGCCCTGATCTCCCTTACTGGCAAAATTACCGAATTGACTATATCAATCTGGAGAGAAAAAGCACCAGTGAAGTTAGTGTAACCACGCAAATTTCTAACAGTAATAGTTCAACCTCTGGAGGATCGGGCGGCTCCGGTGGCGGTGGCAGTGGCAGTGGTGGTAATCAAAGGGGTAATAAATCAAAAACTAAAATTGAAACTTCGTCCACCAGCAGCTTCTGGAAAACAATCACCAAAAACTTAAAATCACTTGTTGGGGATAGTTCTGAGGGCGGCCAAACGACATCGTCAAGAGTCGTCGCTCACCCCGCGACCGGCATTGTTGCCATTAACACCACGCAAAAGCTACATAAAAAAGTACAGGAGTATATTGAAGCGGTCATGTCCAATGCCCAGCGCCAGGTGTTAATCGAAATAACCATCGTAGAAGTTGAATTGAATAACCGCTATCAAGCAGGTATTGACTGGCAACGGCTGTCTAATGGAGGTGGCGTCGGTAGTAATGGACTTTCGATAATGTCCAATTTACTCGCCGGTGATCTCTCGCTGCCACCGGTGTTTTCACTGGGTTATAACCGTGTCTCTAGCAATACCAGCAGCGTCAGCGGTACGTTGAAATCCCTGGAAACATTTGGTAATGTCAAGGTGCTTTCAAGTCCGAAACTAATGGCGCTAAACAATCAAACAGCACTACTCAAAGTCGTTGATGAAGAAGTCTTTTTTACTATCGAACAAGAAACCAGTATCGTTGGAACCACAGCGGGTGGCACCAGTATTACTCAGGCGACCTATACCTCGAGAATCCACACGGTCCCAATTGGCATTATCATGAGTGTGTTACCGCAAATAAACAGAAATGGATTTGTCAGTTTGAATATTCGTCCGACGGTCACTCGAATCGTTAAATTCGGTATTGACCCAGCGCCAGCGCTGAATAATTCTACTTTTGTTAATAGAGTACCTGTTGTTCAGGTTCGTGAGATGGAGTCTTTAATACAAGTGGCTAATGGTCAGACTATCATTATGGGTGGTTTGATGCAGAATAAAATTGTAAAAAAGGAAAGGGCACCTGCAGGGCTTAGAAAGCTAATCCCTATTCGTAAATTGCTGAGCTATAAAGATCAGGATCTGGCAAAGACTGAACTGGTCGTATTTTTAAAACCGACCATCATCAGGAACGGTCGCACCGAAAGTGCGTCCTATCGCCAAACGATCCCTACCAATAATGTCAGATCATCCAGCAGCCATGCACATAAAGGACGAAGGAATGCAAAATGAGCCTGCTCCTCGATGCACTAAGAAAAGCAGAACAAGCGCTACACGACGCAGAGTCTGAGAGTGATTCTATTAATCTGCCTGAATCTGTGCCGGCAGAATCCGCAGAAGAGGAACCGACTTATTCTGCTGTTGACTCAGACCTGGAGCAAAATAGTGATACAAGTTTAGATTTAAAGTTAGAAGAGTCACTATCAATAGCCACACCAGAAACCAGCGAATTTAGCCTCGATGAGGATCTAGAGCCTGTACTATCATCCGATGTCGAATTGTCTCTGGATAAAAAAACGCTGGATGATGCGGTCGCACAAAGCACGGATGAAAATTTTACACTCGATATTGAAGACACTGTTTTCAGCGAACCGGCGACAAATAATGAGGGCAGCCCTACCACAGAAGCAATTATTCCGGCGCTAACAGTAGCGCCCGCTGACAATCATTCCGATTTTGATGACGAACCTGCATTCAGATCAGTGATTTTTGATGACGGTACACCCTATTCAGAAAGAAACACCGAAAATAATTATCGTCGTCCAGCCATTGCGTTTGTCGCCACTTTGGGTTTAGCTGGGTTATTTACCTATATCTATTTGGGCTTGGAGCAGGCTAAAAACAATGAAACAACACAAGCCAACACAACGTTAGCTAAAGCCTATAACCCTACTTATCAAGCAAAAAACAAACTGCTGGCTATAAAAAATTCGCTCAAAACAGTCGATAAAACATTATCGCAAAGAGCCGCTGCCGCAATTGACAAACTAAGCACACCCAGAACAAGTACTGATTCAAAAGTGGACTCCAGAGTAAAAGCCGTTATTGGCACGAGCGAGAAAAATCCATTTAACCCAGCGCAGTCCGTTTCCGTAGAACCCAAAGCAACGATACAAGCACATAACGAGCATTCGACTAGTGCCAATGATAAAATGACAGATAAACCCATTGCGCAAACACATTCTGAGACCAATGCTACAGTCAATTTGGTAAATAAAGCTAATTCTGGGCCTACGGAGACACCAAAAAATCAACAGGGCTCTAGCCGTAAAATTATTCATATAAAAAAATCGGGACTAGCTGAGCCAGTCACTCAGGACCTGGTCGAAGCCTTTCGACTTTATCATGCACGACAATGGTTAAAGGCACGTACCCTATACCAGAAAGTTCTTGTTCTCGATAATAAAAATAGAGATGCGCTACTAGGCCTTGCGGCGATTGCAATCAAACAAAAAAATTATTCGTTGGCAAGTGGGTACTATCAAAGCCTATTGAAAATTGACCCTAAAGACTCCGCTGCGTTAACGGGTTTAATGGCCTCGGGCTCACAAACCGCTAATGTCCGTAGCATCGCCTATATTAAACAAGTCATTCGCAATAATCCAAGATCAGCGCACCTGCATTTTTCGTTAGGAAACATGTATGCAACTCGGGGCCGATGGGTTGAAGCTCAAAACGCCTACTTTACGGCTTATCGACTTGATTCCGCTAACGCAATTTACGTACTGAATCTTGCGATCAGCCTGGACCAACTGGGACAGTCGAAAACGGCGTTAAGCTATTACCACCAGACGCTGCGACTGAAGCGCAACAAAATTCCATACGCTAATCGAAAGACGGTTAAAAAGCGCATCAAGGAACTGGAAAAAAACCGCCTTTCGTATACAGGCCAGTCACAAACACGCAATCGGACATCCGACCGAAGGCACTAATTATGTCTATACCCGAGAGCAAGCCAAAATTACGGATTGGAGATCTGTTAATCTCTAAGGGTGTCATTAATGAAGATCAGCTTAAAATTGCGTTGATGGAACAGAAACGACAGAACGAGCCGTTAGGTAAAATTCTGGTCACACTGGGTTTCCTTTCTGAGTCAGTGCTACGAGATGCTTTGGGCGAGTCTATCGGTCAGGATATTGCCGATCTGTCGGCAGTGATTCCCGACGCCGAAGTCATCGAGCTGTTACCCAGAGAATTGGCACAACGTCATAAAATTCTACCGATTGATTTCGATAAAAAAACCAATGAACTCACTATCGCAATGTCTGACACCTTTAACATTGTTGCGCTGGATCAAGCAAACGCCATCGTTGGACCCAACATACACATTAAACCAGTATTGGCCGGCGAAGCCGAAATCGAACATGCGATTGACCAATTTTATGGATTTAATCTATCCATGCAGGGTATTTTGCATGAACTCGATACAGGAGAAGTGGACTATCAAAGCCTGGATACAAGTAATGATGAATATAGTCAGCCACTGGTCAGGCTGGTCAATGCGATTCTCGCCGATGCCGTCAAGCGCTCGGCGTCCGATATACATTTTGAGCCTGAACAAGGTTTTCTTCGGGTTCGGTATCGGGTAGACGGAGTATTACGACAAATAAGTACTTTGCACCGAGATTATTGGCCCGGTATCGCTGTACGGCTAAAAGTCATGTCAAATATGAATATCGCGGAAACGCGTGCACCACAGGACGGCCGTATTTCACTCATACTCGTCGGTCGCGAAATTGATTTTCGGGTATCGACACAACCCGTTACTCACGGGGAGAATATTGTCCTTCGAATTCTTGATCGTAAAAAAGGCATAGTACCCCTGGATAAACTCGACCTACCTGATGATGCGAACACAAAATTAAAACTGATGATGGCAAAGCCCGAAGGCATTATCCTAGTGACCGGCCCAACCGGTAGTGGTAAAACCACGACGCTGTACTCGCTGTTAAGTTATCGAAATGATGAGAGTGTAAATATAATGACCCTCGAAGATCCGGTTGAATACCCAATGCAAATGATTCGACAAAGCTCGGTAAATGAATCGGCAAAATTAGGTTTTGCCAATGGGATTCGGGCAATTATGCGCCAGGACCCAGACATTATTCTTGTTGGTGAAATCCGTGACGAGGAAACAGCGGAGATGGCATTGCGGGCTGCCATGACAGGCCACCAAGTGTTTACCACATTACATACTAATTCTGCCCTTGGCGCCATACCACGTTTACTTGATATCGGCATCGTTCCAGATATTATGGCCGGTAATATCATCGGCATTATTGCCCAGCGCCTGGTCCGCAAGCTGTGTGTTCGTTGCAAAGAGCCCTATAAACCGGATGACTTCGAGCGCAAACTTATACAGCACCAATGCCAGGACCTCGAACTAGCACTTTATCGATCCAAGGGCTGTAAATATTGTGACCACCAGGGATATCGCGGCCGAATCGCAATCATGGAAATAATCAGTATGGATCCAGAAATGGATGAGCTAATTGCACGACGGGCAACGCAACGGGAGCTAAACAAATTAGCGACTGAAAAAGGATTTAAATCACTAGCGGTTGATGGGATGCGCCGTGTTATCAAAGGCGATACCAGTCTCGATGAGATTACTCGTGTTATCGATGTTTCACCGTTGTTGACAAACTGATGGCTGTCTATAAATATAAAGCCGTCAATACCACCGGTAGCTTTGTAAAAGGGCGACTGGAAGCGGCCAATTCACCCGACCTGGAATCAAGATTGCTGGCCATGGGACTGGAGTTGATCCAACATAAAACTGTACGCGCCCGTGATACGATATTTCTTTCAAAACAAGTAACCCGAAAAGAGCTAATCGACTTTTGCTTTCATATGGAACAAATGTCGCGTGCCGGCGTACCCATCCTCGACAGCCTGGTTGATTTACGCGACAGTCTGGAAAAATGCTATTTACAGCAGGTCATTTCTACTGTCATTGCCTCTATTGAAGGAGGCAAGCGACTTTCTGAAGCCTTGGCGGACTACCCAAGCGTATTCGATCCTGTCTTTATCAGCCTGATTCAAGCCGGTGAACATACTGGTGAGTTGGAAAAAGTAATGCTAAACATGACAGAATCACTAAAATGGCAAGACGAGTTGATCGCGAAAACAAAATCTGCGCTGCGCTATCCGATTTTCGCCGGAACGGTCGTGTTTGCTGTGGTGATTTTCATGATGACTTATCTGGTTCCACTCATGACCGACTTTATCAAAAATCTGGGGCAGGAACTGCCTTTCCATACAAAAGCATTGATTGCGGTATCTAACGTATTTGTCAATTTTTGGTATCTGATCGTTGGGTTGCCAATACTAGGATTCATAATAATAAAAATCGCCGTCGCTAAATCAGAATCTGCCCGATACCGGCTCGATCAATTTAAGTTAAATGCCTGGCTAGTCGGGCCCATATTAAAAAAATATATACTAGCTAGATTCACTTCTTATTTCGCTTTACTCTACCAGTCCGGCGTAAATGTCTTAACCTGCCTAAGTATCGTCGAAAACATAAGCGGTAACTTAGTTGTTAAAACAGCGCTTCAACAAGCCCGGCAAATGACTTCTGACGGGATGCGTCTTAGTGATGCCATAGCACGAACGGGGTTATTCCCACCACTGGTGTTACGCATGTTAAAAATTGGCGAAAGTACTGGGCGTCTGGATACATCAATGGCAAATGTAAGCTATTTCTATAATCGTGATGTCAATGAGTCGGTAGAAAAATTGCAAGGTAAAATCAATCCGTATCTAATTATTACCCTTGCTGCAGTCATGGGCTGGCTAATGATATCCGTACTTGGGCCGATCTACGATGTTATGGGGACCATTAAGTAGTATTACCATGAAAAGAGTATTTTTAATAAACAACGATCATATTACCCTCTATCGGTGGGATGCCAATCGCATTATCGATGCATTTGAATACCCGATTAGCGCGAGTGGTAAAAGTGAATTAGTATCCAATATCCAAAAAGAACCGGATGTTCTCAGCTATATTGTTATCGATGTTATTGAGGAAGAATATTTACAAGAAACTATCCCGCATGTTAACGGACGTGATCGAAAAGCATTACTTGCCCGAAAAATAAAACCGCTCTTCAGGAATGCGCTACTAAAACAATCTATACTACAAGAAAGAGAGTCTGAAGGCAGACGAGACGATCATATTCTATTCTCCGGAATCGCTAACACGCAAACCGTTTCTTGGTTAAATGATTGCCTGCAATCTAACAAAACCCCGTTGCTTGGAATTTATTCGGCACCACTACTAGGTGCGCAAGTGTTAAAAGCAATAAAGGTTGAAACCAAAAACAATCTACTGCTAAGCCCCCATAGCGGTAATCGAATGCGGCAAAGCTTTTACCGCCACAAACATCTTAAAATTAGCCGCGTATCACAAGCCAATATATTCACTGAAAAAAACGACCACACTTTTCTTGAAGATGAAATTAATACCAATATTCGTTACTTACAACGAATACGCTTACTAAAAAATGCAGAGGATCTCGACACCTATATTATAAGCGATCAAAAAGGCAATTCACCTGCCGAGCCACCAAAAAATACTATGGGTACTAGAATTCATTATCTTAATATCAATACTATTGCCCAAGAACTTGGTCTAAGCAATCGCCTCAAAACGCATCAGTTTAATATCTTGGTTGCCCATATTGTCTGTCAATCGGGAAAAGTTTCGAGTTATGCGAGTTCGTTTGATCAACGTTATTACACAATGTATCTATGTAATCGTGGCTTGATCGCTTCTGCAGTCGCGGTATTTTCATTAGTCATCTTCATTAGCATTTATTCATTTCTATCTGGATCTGAATACTTGACGCAACGACAAATTGCTGAGCAACAACTCGAATATCTTCAGGTACAACATAAGAACCTACGTGCAGCGCTGCCCGTATTCCCGCTACAGGCAAATGATGCAGGCTCACTGAAAAAATTCTACGAAAAACTTGAAATTCATAAACCTGACCCGGTATCCATATATCAAAATATTAGTAAGCATTTGCAAAATAATCCGAGAATCCACCTCGACTCACTAAAGTGGACGAATCAAAACACAAATGACGCGGGTAAATTAGTGATTACCATCAAGGGTCGCATAGCGCAATTTAACGGTAACTATATCGAATCGCATGCAATACTAAACAAGTTACTAAAGCAATTTAAAGAAAATAAAGTTTTCAAAACAGTTGAGGCTACCAATCTACCCATCAACGTCAATTCAAATACTAATATTTCTGGCAGTAGCAACGAAAAGTTAAAAGCAAACTTTGAATTTACGCTTGTCACCAGGCGGCAAAAATGAAAACTACCGACATTGACTGGCATTATATAAAGCGATCCTCATTAATATTTCTAGCCACGTTAGTGGCTGCATTATCTATTTGGGGGTTAGTCTTTTGGAAGTCACACGCCTATTATAAAGATTACACATCCGTTGAGAACAAGATTCGTCAGAAAAAAAATTCGATACGAACACTAAAATCCAATATTAATCTGATCAAAATAAATCAGGCGGTCTATTGGCATCTTTCACAACGACAAGCCATAAACCAGGAACATAGGCTACAATGGATCAACCAGTATCGCCTAGCTTCACAGAAGCTGAAATTACATGATGCGCGTTACAAAATATTACAACAAGTGACAAGTAGTGTAATTACACTTAGCGGCCACCACAATGTGAAGCTACGTAAGAGCCAGATGAAAATTACGCTGCAAGTACTACATGAGGCTGATTTACTGCGGTTGTTTGCGCAATTAGACAAAGCGCCTGGGGTTTACCATGCCTCTAGCTGTGAGTTGTCTCAGCTAAAAAAATCGATTAAGCCAGACCCAGATCAGAAAAATTTTTCCGTCGCGTGCGATCTGGATTGGTTTACCTTTATGGTAAAACTTAACCCTAGTGCTTCAGGTAGAAATAATGTTGCGGAACACTAAATTACTCCCCTCAATTTTGTCCGCAGTGCTTCTACTCATCAGCGCTGAAGTTGCATATTCTGAAGAAAATTTTGGTCGTCTGTTTACTGACGCCAATCAAAGGCTACTTCTGGATAGATTGAGAAATAGTGACAAATCGAAACTGCGGAAAAACACCTCTACCTATGTTCATCGAACAATTGGTAATGCCAATAAATCTGACTCACATTTTTCGGTTAATGGCTATGTCACCCGTGATAACGGCCGTTCAATTATCTGGGCAGACAAGAAAAAACAATCGCGGTACAAAGTTGTTCCAATGGAAGATGGCTCGCATGTTATCCAGGTCATCATGCCTGGCATAGGTTCGAACATCCAACTAAAACCAGGGCAAGTCTATATGCTTGAATCTGGTCAAACACTCGAAGCCTATGAGCTAAATAAAAGCGCCCGTCTCGATCCGAAGAAAAAAGACGATGGAAAAAGCGCTGATAAAGTCAGTGACAAAAATAAATGAAACAATATTCTAATCTAAAATCAATCAACTTCGCCCGGCAAAAAGGCGCTGTTTTATTGATATTTTTTGTCATTGTTATCGTTGGCTCTATGAGTATATTTTTATCCTCCGCTGCCAATAAAAAACCGGCGACAAAAGTTAATGAGAAAAACGCCCTCGCATTAATGCGCGCCAAAGCAGCATTAATAGGGTGGGCGATAGGGCACCCAACCATCCCCGGCATGCTACCTTGGCCAGACAGAAATGCTGATGGTAATTATGATGGCAACAGTGATTGTAATAGCACACAAAACCCAAATGTTACCTTATTAACTGGAAAACTTCCCTGGCTTGGGCAGGATGCCAGCTCTGGTTGCATTGGTGTGCAAACACCACTGTCGGCCTTGTCTGTTAATATAAAAGACGGTACCGGCCAGACACTTTGGTATGCTGTGAGCCCAAATCTTGTCTATAACTACAATGCCGGTAGTGTTCCCACGATTACCTCTGAAACAAAATCACTAACCACCGGCTGGCTGACCGTAAGAAATAACCTGGGGAATGTATTGTCTGACCGCGTCGCTTTTATCGTAATGGCCCCAGGTAATGTTGTGTCTTCCCAGACGAGAGCAGGTAATTCACCCGGCATAGCACAATACTTGGACGTGGGTTTGAGTAACAGTAATGCCAACAACGATGGCACTTTTGTCATCGAAAATGCTGGGCCAACGTTTAACGATAGTCTCATCTATATCACAATTGATGAGTTGGTAACTCACCTGGAAACCCGTATCGCCCGTGAACTGAAAATCTGCCTCGACCAGTATGCAGCCAATACCAATGGATCCAACAATCCCCAGCCTGGTACCGATAGTGCTGACGGGTTATAATATTGGCAGGTTTGATTCAAGCATTAACTGGCCCACAACCTGTATTATTAACAACACGACGGTTTGGCCAAATTGGCAACTGGTAAGTTTTTATAAGGTCGCTCCTGACTGGCTGCCAGGTGGTGGTCAGAACCCGTGTTCTCTCACTTTTCCCTGTTTACAATTAAACAGTGCTGGTAACTATTACTCGATGATTCTCTTATCTGGTAGTGTACTACCCACACTCGGGCAACAACGTAACACTACCGCTGAACAAGGAGAGATTTCCAACTACCTTGAAGGTGCAAATGCTACACCAACAGATAACAATTTTCAGTCGGGGCCTGCCACTCCAACATTCAACGATCGGGTATATTGCATCGATGCGAACACTTTATGTAAATAGAACTAACGGATTTACGCTAGTGGAAATGGCGATTGTTATGCTGATCCTAGGCTTGTTGCTGGCCGGG
>QILK01000152.1 GCA_003233345.1 Gammaproteobacteria bacterium
CTTTTTATTTTATTTAGCAGCAACGGAAACTGAGCTATATCTTTTTTCAAATAACCTTCAAATTTTACATAATCAAGAGAAACAGGAAGATTCTCATATCGGGTAATAGCCAAGGGGAATTTGGTGTATTTCCTCTGCATCTCCATATCCTTGGATTCGGAAAATTTATCAAAAAACGCCTTGAATGAAGTTGCCGAACAGGATTTTGGTTGATGTTTTTCTGTGCTGCTTTTTATTTTTTCTATTGTTGTCTCGGTTTTTGTAGTCGCCAGCAATCCAGCAAAGGGTATTGCTAACAGCAGTCCGGCTATCCCTATTAGGAAAACAATGTTAGGTTGAGATACTCGCCTTCGTTCCATGGTCAGCTCCTTAATTATGTTTTCTTAAATTTGCAGCTGAGCAACTAGCTCTATTATTAGTATATTGTTAGTGCTGCGCACAAGTCAATGTTCAAAATACCCTAATGTCATTAACTTTTATGTAGTGAGTATGCTATAGAATTTGTCCAGTCGTTATATGAATCGAGGCCACATTGACACACATACCAATGTGTAATACAATGTGTAAAAGCGAGGTGTTATTATGGCTACGAATTTAGCAATTGATATAAAATTATTGGAAGAAGCTCAATCAATTAGTGGACTTAAGACAAAAAAAGAGACTGTTAATAGTGCTCTTAAAGAGTTTATTAGTCGAAGAAAGCAAGCGGAATTAATTGATTTATTTGGAAAATATGACCCGGATTTGAGCTATGATCATAAAAAGGCTAGGAAGCGGAAACTTTGAAAGTTATTGTAGATACGCCTATTTGGTCATATGCATTGAGATCAAAACATAAAGGATATGAAAAACATATAGCAGAATTTGAAAATTTAATTTTAGATCAAAGGGTATTATTACTTGGCCCGATAAGACAAGAAGTTTTATCCGGTTACAGTGACAAGAAGAAATTTGGAATGTTAGAAGAAAAGCTTAAATATTTTGAGAATACACCAATAATAGATGAAGACTATGTAACCGCAGCTATATTCTCAAATAAGTGTAGAAGCAAAGGTGTTCAGGGTTCCCACACTGATTTTTTAATATGTTCAGTGGCTTCTAGGTTAGGCTCATTAATTTTCACCACAGACAAAGATTTTTTACATTATAAGAACAATTTACCCATCAAGCTATTTAAATTTAAATAAATTCGCGTAACACATTTAGATATTATGTAAGCATCCTTTACGAATGAATACTGAAATATAGAGTGCATAAAGCGGTCTAAGTAGCCTAAAATATACGCGGCTAAACTCAACAAGAAAATCTTAGTACAATACCAATGTCAATTTTTGTTGAGTGGGATTAATTTGCTACTTATATTTCGTGGGTGTCCCAGATTGGTTTCTAAAAAGAATTTACGGGCGGCGGATAGAGATATTGCGTAAATGAAATTTAATAGAGAGATAATGAGTGAAACAAAAAGTTAGTTGGATAAAGCAATATGAGAAAACACTTAGCGACTTGGCTCGGAAAAGTCGAATAAATACAGGAGCTAATCATGGCATTATTCAGAAACAGTCCGTGTGATTGCGGTAGTGGTTTAAAATATCGAAATTGTTGTGGAAAATTATCCGATAACACAGCGATAAAGCCAATATCGCCTGAACTAACAGAAATAAAAATAACTGATGGGGTAAAGATCACGGTACCAGATTCTCTTGATTTGATTACACCGTATGTGTTGCGTGAACAGGAAAGCTGGTTTGAGATTGAAATTTCATTTGTTCGAAAATTACTTCGTTCTGGAGACCATGTTATAGATATAGGTGCTAATTATGGGTTGTATACTATACCTATGTCCAAATTCATTGGTGAATATGGAAAATTATTTTCTTTTGAGCCAGCAAGCAGCACCAGTGGTTGTTTACAACAAAGTATTGAATTAAATGAAATTAACAATATAACTTTAATAACAAAAGCGCTCTCGAATAAACAGGGCAAAGCGAAATTAAGCATATATTCAAATTCGGAGTTAAATAGTCTTGAAAGTGATCCAGGAGGCAACTTTGAAGAAGTTGATTTAAATACACTGGACAATGAATATAATGCTTACAATTGGGAAAATATAGAATTTTTTAAGCTCGATGCGGAGGGTGAAGAAAGTAATATCTTGCGAGGCGGTAGTCGTTTTTTTCAGGATCTATCCCCGCTTGTTATGTTTGAGCTTAAACACGGCGCTAAAGTGAATCTTTCGTTAATATCACAATTTCAAGATATGAGTTATCAAACATATCGTTTATTGCCTGCATTAGATATATTGATTCCGTTTGGCGAACACGAAGAGCCGGATGGTTATTTATTAAATCTGTTTTGTTGCAAAAATGATAAGAAGCAAGAACTAATAGAGCGCGGTTTATTGCTCGGTGTGGGCTGCCATCAGTTGGAGCAAAAAACAGAAAAAGTGACAGAAAAAAAAGTTAGTGAACCCAATTGGCAGGCAATGGTTAAACAACTCCCGTTCGCGAAGGTTTTAGGGGGAGAGCAATCTGACTGGAAAATTAATTTTGACACACAACTAGACAAAAAATATTACAGTGCATTGGAATTATTTATGTTTTCACGTAATGACTCGTATGTTTTGTCAGATCGAAATGTAGCCTTGATGAGCGCATATAAAATTCTATCTGATGTATGCAATGAGACAGATTGTCTGTTACATATTTGCTTGCTGGCGCGTGTTGCAGGTGGCTTAGGGTATCGTTCACAGGAATGCCGATTAATCGGCGAAATATTGAATAAGCTCCAGGCAGGTATGGTACCGCAGTTTAAAAAATTATTTTTGCCAGTATGTGCGCGGTATGAGCAACTTAGGCCTAGCGAATATATTGATAAGTGGTTTATTTCATCGTTGGTAGAACAGCTTGAGCGGCAACGCGCATTTTCAAGTTATTATACCGGTAAAAAAAGCCTGCAAAATCTCGAGTTACTTAAAACACTGGGTTATCAAAGTGCAGATATGGAGCGACGAAGACAGCTTGTCAGAATGCGATACAAGTTGCAATCATCGCCTTTATGTTCAGAGTTACTTAAAGAAGAAGGTAAAAATAATTGCAATGTTGAATACTGGTGTAGCCAATAATAAGTTGACCATAATGTTTATCGGATATCAAGCACTACAATTGTTTTCCCCTTAACCAAAATCAACGCCTGTTCCTCCAGCGCCAGCGTTTTTCTTCCTACCATCTTCCGTCAACACCCAACAATATGCCCAATTTTCTGACGTGTTATGCGAATCTACATACCGTCTGGGTGTCCCGGATTGGTTCTCGTTAGGGTAGTAATTCTTCCAATACGTAGAGTGTTTTTTGTGGAAAACGTTCAAGTGGATAATGCTGGCTCATAATTTCACGAACTTTCTTGGAATTTTTAGTAGTTTTTTTAGCACAAGGTCTGGTGTTAGTATTTTCATGCAGGAATGGTGTCCGCAGGTTTTTCGAAAACACTTGATGCAGGATAACTGCTCGTAGGGTGCCTGTATTGCTGCAACGTTTTCGCCTCCGGGTGTGTCGCGGTCGGGATTGGTTGGACCAAAGATCATGAGTAGAGGGGTCGTGGTGGCTGCGGCGATTCTGGCGGTACCAGTATCGTTAGCGACAATGTAGCGAGCATGTTTACAAAGCGGAACGATATCCAGAATTTTTGTCTTGCCACATAAATTTATAATATGTTCACCTTTATCGGTATTATTTCCTAAACGGGCGATCTCACCGCATTCCTCCAATTCATCACTGGCACCGATTAAAAGCGTTTTATCGACACCCTGAGCCAATAACATTTGCGCCAAATCGGCATAGTTTTTTGCCCCCCAGCGTTTAAGGTAACCTTCTGCTTGTGAGCCGGGAAAGAAGACGGCATACTTTTTATGTTCGAGCTGAAATTCGGTACTAATGGAGTCGGTATTGTTTTTATTTTCTTCGGAATAATGGATCACTGGCCGCGAGGTATGGATGTTGATACCGCCCGCTTTTAATGCTGATTGGCAACGTTTAAAGGTATTACGGATCTTTTCTGGTGGGCGAATATTGTAGGGAAATTGCTGGTTATTGCCAATTCGGTAACGGATACGCCCGCGCCCTAGTCCTAGCAGCGTTAAAAACATTCTCGAACGATCGTTGGATTGCAGATCGACGACGAGGTCATACCTGTTTTGCCGAATCTGTTTAAGCCACTGGCGCATGGCCTTAAATTTTTCGCCTTTTTTCCTAACATCGATGTCAATGATATGGTTAAAGCGAGGGTCGTGTTTGAACAGGTGAGCCCATACCGGCAAGGTATTCAGATCGATTGAGGCATCGGGAAAAGCCCGGTATATATCTTCAAAAAGTGCAGATGCAATGGCAATATCACCCAGTGCACTCCACTTGATAATCAGGATTCTGTTAATGTTTTGTTTTGTGAGGTCCAGTGTATATGCCATAATGTTGAATGTGTTATACGTGTATCCAGGATTAAATTCCAAAATGATTATACAATGAATCGTTATTTGAAGGTATAATTTGCCAGATGCCTGGGATATTTTAACCCAATAAAATGACGAAATTCGGTCGAAATTAAACTATTATTTAATTCGATACCTGATTAAAATTATGTGATGCTAAATAAAATACCTGATTTTACCCAAGCGCGAATACTGGTGGTCGGCGATATTATGCTGGATCGGTATCTGTTTGGCAGTACTTCGAGAATTTCACCAGAAGCACCAGTTCCCATCGTGCATGTCGATCAGACTGAAGAACGGGCGGGTGGTGCCGGTAATGTGGCGCTCAATATTGCCGAGCTTGGCGCCAATACCACATTAGTGGGCCTGATTGGCGATGACGATGAAGGTAAGCGCCTGACCGATATCTTGAGTAAACATCAAGTGAAATGTGAGCTATTGAGCTTAAATAATCACCGCACCATCAGCAAACTGCGTGTCGTCAGTAAAAATCAGCAACTAATAAGACTGGATTTTGAATCCAAGGTTGCCTTTGAGAAGATCGGCAGGGTCGAGGAAAAGGTCGAAAAACTGATCGACCAGCATGATGTTGTTATTCTGTCAGATTACGGAAAAGGTGTTTTGCTGGAAATCGAGAAATTAATATCGATTTGTAAAAAACATAACAAGCCAGTTTTGGTCGATCCAAAAGGCAGTGACTTTTCACGTTATGCCAACGCCACACTAATTACGCCGAATATGAATGAGTTTGAAACGGTAGCGGGTATTTGTGATTCCGACGAGGAACTGGAAAGCCAGGCGATGCAGCTACTTGAACGTTTTAATCTTGATGCATTGCTGGTAACCCGAAGTGAAAAAGGTATGTGTCTGTTTCAGGCAGGAAAGCAAACTTATCGATTGGCGACCAACGCCAAAGAAGTCTACGATGTCACTGGTGCTGGCGATACCGTGATTTCCAGTCTGGGTGCGGCGCTGGCGGTAGGGTTGGATTTAAGCGCAGCAAGCCAACTGGCAAATTTGGCTGCCGGGTTGGTTGTTGCCAAACTGGGAACGGCAAGCGTATCGCATCTGGAGCTGGTCGAGGCACTGCACGGGCAATCAGACGTCAGCCGCAAAATAGTCAACAAGCAAGCGTTGTCTGACAAGGTCTCCATCGCCCGGCATCAGGGCGAGAGAATTATTATGACGAATGGTTGTTTTGATATATTGCATGCTGGGCATATTAAATATCTGCGTGAAGCAAAACAACTGGGATCAAAGTTGATCGTTGCGGTCAATTCTGATCAATCCGTTCGCCGTCTTAAGGGCAAAACACGCCCTTTGAATACCTTGGTGGATCGTATGGAATTGCTTGCGGCACTGGAGTATGTGGATTGGGTCGTGCCGTTTGAAGCCGATACACCGGAAGAACTGATACACATGGTCACCCCCGATGTTCTGGTGAAAGGCGGAGACTATAAGGCAGCGGATATAGTGGGCTACCAGTGGGTGACGGAAAAGGGTGGCGAGGTGATTGTCTTGAAATACCATGATGGTCTATCAACAACAAATATTATAGAAAAAGCGAAACGTTAATAATAATTCGATTGAGGTTAAAGTTGTGTATATTGTAACAGGTGGGGCAGGATTTATCGGCAGTAATATTGTCAAGGCGCTAAATCAGCGCGGGCACTCGGATATACTGGTCGTCGATAACCTCAAAAACGGACGCAAGTTTTTTAATATTGCGGATTGTCAGATAGCGGATTATATGGATAAAGATGTATTCCGGGAAAAATGTCTGGCCAATGCAAAATTTTCACAAGCAATTACTGCCGTTTTTCATGAAGGCGCTTGCTCAGCGACTACGGAATGGAACGGCAAGTATGTGATGGAAGAGAATTACGAGTATTCAAAAATTTTATTACATTACTGTATTGATAACGCAATACCCTATCTTTATGCGTCTTCAGCGTCAGTCTATGGAACCGGTAGTGTGTTTGCCGAAACGCTGGAAAACGAACGGCCGATTAATATGTATGGTTATTCGAAATTTTTGTTTGATCAGTATGTTCGCAAGTTATTGCCTGATAATAATAGCCAGATAGCAGGGTTTCGATATTTTAACGTTTATGGTCCCAGAGAACAGCACAAGGGATCGATGGCCAGTGTTGCTTTTCATACTTACAATCAAATTCAGGAGACCGGTTATTGCAAGCTGTTTGAAGGTACCGATGGTTATGCAGACGGCGAGCAGAAACGGGATTTTATATATATTGATGACGTAGTTAGTGTCAATATGTGGTTTCTCGATCATCCACAGCATTCAGGGATATTTAATGTTGGCACCGGAAAGAGTCAGCCGTTTAATGATGTTGCCAATGCTGTTATCACCAGTCTGGGAACAGGTAGTATTGAATATATCGACTTCCCTAAAAAGCTCGAAAACAGTTATCAGAGTTTTACCGAGGCTGATATTTCCGCGCTAAAGAATATAGGCTATAACCAGTCATTTCAGCCGGTAGCGCAAGGCATAGAAAAATACGTGCAATGGCTACAAAAGTAGCCCGGACTTCGCGCAGCGAACGCCGGGAAAAAGAATAACTATCTTTTATTCAATAGAAATCTTATAACCGCAAAACAGTAGAAGTTTTATCAACAATTTAGAAAATGCTACGTTCGTTCCCCGGCGTTCGCTGCGCGAAGTCCGGGCTACAAATTTCTATTATGAGTGGGTTTAAGACTTGTCGTGTGTGGCTTGGGCTAGATATCACTTGTCATAACAAAATCCCACTGAGTCTGGCTCATGCCACGGTGAATAATAGTAGCGGTTGCACTTACCAAAAGTCCTAGCGATATTAGTTCATCACATAAAACATGGTTCTCTGGTAAGCACATCATATGGACATAGTCTTGTTTGGGATTTCCTTCTGTAGCAGATCCATTTCCATGCTGAATATGCAATAAGGGCAGGGGCTTGGAAGTACTTTCCAGGATCAAATCTTTTTTCTTTGCTAAAGACAAAAAACTGATATTGCCAAGGTGGCGCTCTAGTAAATCGCGGATATGCATTAGTTGAACAAAACTCAATGAAAAAAAGTTAAGTGTTGTAGCAACTTCCATGGGTGCCCATCTAAATCGTTTGAGCAGTCTTTCGACTTTACCCGAATCAGTTCCATCCATTGATATGGCATAAATTTTTTGGCACTTTAGATAATTCCAGAAAAACGCACGAGAAAATATGCGTAGCGGGATCATGCGCCCACGGTGATCCGGGTGTACTTGTAAAGCACATAAATACCATGCTCTAAATACTTTGTTACTTGCATGCGTTTGTTTTATCGTGCGCAGTATCCCTGCTGCAACAGCGATTATTTTTCGATTTTCAACAGCTGCATAATAGTGGGTCTTGCCAAGACGGGCAAAGAAACTTAGATAGTGATCACCATGGTCAATACGAAAAAAATCTTTACCTAAAGGATATCTGGAGAGCGATTCAAGGTTTTCAATTTGCGCTTGCCAGGCAGATATATTTTTTTTGGTAATTTTTATTATTTTCATTAATGATCAGAAGGTTTTTCCGGATGGTCATTTGAAATTGATGGCATCTGGGATTGAACAGGAATATCCTTTAGAGTCCATCGCCTGGTTCTTGCTTCGAAAAGGCCAGAGTACAGTGTGTTAAAAATTGAAGCGCCTAGTCTTAGGCCTTGTTCAATGATATAGCGGTTTTTGTCGCTATTCCAGGACGGTTGCAGTACCTCAAAAAAATCTTGCGAATGTTTGATGTCTAGCTCAGCATGTAAATTATAATGAATCAGGTCTCCGCTGCTTAGCCAACCATTGTTGACTACGGACTGGCCTATCCAGGCGGAGATATCACAAAACATTCTTTCTATTATACCCATTGCGCCTGCGCCAATTAAATATTCATCAAGCACGCAAACACCCGCGAGCGTGGTATTAAATGCTCTTACTTCCGGCCATAAGACAGTATTTTTAATTTCATCCGTACTTATATTTCCAATACGCGCTAAAAATGTCGAGAAGGTCTTGCTGTGAAAAGCCTGTTGATTGCCCTCGCCATGCTCTTCCCATACATTGCGAATTATCTCCAGTCTCAATTCTGGCGATGGAATTTTTGCTGCAAGTGCGGCCATGGGTCTGGAAAAAAAATCCACTGCATAAAAAAACTGAATCTGGGTTTTGATAAAATCGTTTTTACTAAAATTTTTACTGCGTAAATTAGCAAAGTAGGGGTTATTAAAATAGTCGGTTTCGTCGAGTATGGTGCTAATTAGATTTTTCATGCGCTATCCTGAGATCCCTATTTTTTCTGGCCAATGTTCAGTTGAGAATAAAATAAACTCATGTCACTAGCAAGTAACTTTTTTTCTAATACCGGGTAAAACTGAAAATCAGGTTGAAATAGCGATTTTATATTCTGGCGATTATTCAATTGCCGGGTCAAAATAAACGTTGATGGACGCATTTTTTCTATAAGGGACTTGGCAATGGCTACCATTGAATCCGTGTCCATCCAGTCTGAAATGTTTGATAAACTGACTAAATCAAATTGTTCGATATCAAGCGCACCTGGAAATGCACCCAATATATAGTCGAAGTTTAAATCGTCGGGAGGGTTCTTTAAATACTCGGGTAAACTGTCCTGACAATCCAAATAATGCCCGAGAAAAATATGGTGTAGAAAGTAGTTTTTCTTAAAATCTTGTCTACGTAGTCCACCTTCGAGAACCCCTTGAAAATAGTTCGCATAGGAGTTGGGTTGCGCATATTGTATTGCTGCTGGCCCAAACATATTAGTCAGCAAGTGATCAGAAAAAAATGTTTTAAATGCGGTCGTCCAATAGGGGTTCAAAAATAGCGCGTCTAATTTAGCGTTAGCGTCCTTATCCGAGGTGAATAGCTTAAGGAAATCATCGTAGCCAATAGCAAATTCATAGATAAATAAGCGTAAACATCTAAACAGCGACTCAAAATTCCCACATTGATTTAGTCCGCCTGGATCTGAATTTCCAATATTAAAAAGAGCTTTGTTAATATGCGTCAAATGCGCAATTTTTTTTTGTACTAATTCTAACTGGTGTCGATTTTGATCTATAAGACTGATGTTCAATGATGGTTCTAATGATTTCAGGCTCAGTGCTGTGCACCCGCCGGAGCCTACTAGCAGTATATTTTTAAGGGCGTGATTTTTAATTAAAGTATATTCGATTAAGGGGTCTTCTCTTACGACTGAAAACTGAATGGGGTTTGATTTCATTATGGCTACCGCATGTTTACATTTATCAAATGTAGGTTCCTGAAAAGTACCGAAGTTTCAAGTTTGTCGCTGATCTCGGTGTTTATTTAGTGAATCAAGTGATATCATATTTTTTAGCATGGTGATTTGTGTTGCAAACATATATTTAGGTACCCGCTTTGAATAATAATATTTTTTCACCTTCGTTCTATTGGATGGAAAGCCATATGGATTTTATTATCTATTGGCTGATGGCATTCCTGCCGATCATATTACTTAAAATCGCGATAATTCGATATAAAAATATTTCAAAAGCAAAAGATAGCATGTTATTTACCGAAGCGATTGGATTGCCATTAACGTTTATGCAGCCAGTTATATTTTTTATGGCAATATTTACACTGGATTACACGGGCGTATTAATTACCGCTTGGTGGGGAGCAGGGTTTCTATTCGTCGCATTCATCGTGTTAAAGAACAAATACAAAAATAGTGTGACTAATTGGGGTAACTCAGGAATTTATATCTCCTGGTTATGCAAAGTGCATTATATTATGTATGTTTTCCTGGCTTTTATATGGGATATGCCAAAACTAATTTTTGTGCTAAGTGCATGGATCGCAAGTGACCAAATAGAAAAAACATTTGCGTCTGTTGACGCTGATCGAACCAGAAGAACCTTTCATGATTATTGGGTTATTCGATTAATGTATCCTGTCTTTCTTTTTATTCCTTTTTTCTACGATTTACATTATATATTCAAAGTGTATGGTACCGTACTTTTTATTATTTGGTTGGCCGGTATATTGTACGTCATTCAGAAAAAGGAGTTTATGAATTTACCTGAAGACCCGTCTTTGCTTAGAAATATGATTTATTTTCGTCAACAGGGTAGAAATAAAGAAGACTGAGAAATTGGCTTTATTCCAATAATATTGATCGATTATATGAGGAATAATCAAAGATGGACAGCCATATTTAAGGGACATATGTGTTGTCCCTGAACCGCCATGATGAATGACAGCATAGACTTTAGGGAAAATCCAGTCATAGGAAATTCACGAAACAAAATGCACGGGATCAGAATTTACGTCAAATAAGACCGGTAACTATACCCAGGACAATATAGTTTAGACCGAGCAGCTTATGCAGAGGTTTTCCAGTTCCAGCTATTGGGCCTAAGCGGGTGCTTAACGACGCTATTTCAGGCGCAAGAAACCATCTAATCAGCATAGCAATAAGCAGGATAAACATCACACCAGCAATGGCAGAGGCATAATAATCAAAAGACCCCTGCTTGTGATTAGCGAGCAACTGCCAAAGATAAGCGATAGCGATTTTATTTCATCTTTATATTGCTTGGTCTGTAAGTGCTCAATAAATACAGTTAAAAGGTTTGTTTCAGCAACACCTCAAATAGTTAGCATAATAAGACCAATGATTAGCAGCGCTGGATTTTTTTGGTATATACCATGCCTGGTGCTCTCCTTGTTCAGCTTCCTTGGGTGACCCAAACTAGCATATCATCTAACAATATCGCTATCAAACAAGGAGCCCGTACTTCGCGTAGAGACTGGGCAAGTAAAAAATAGGTAGCCCGGACTTCGCGCAGCGAACGCCGGGAAAAGAATAGTTATATTTCCGATTATCCAAAGCCCATATAGACCGTCAGAAGTTTTTTTGAGTGGTAACACTCAAAAAAATCTTGTGACGGGCTATGCAATGGGCGTTATTGAATAGAATAACGGTTAAACTGAATTACTTTTGTTTTCCCGGCGTTCGCTGCGCGAAATCCGGGCTACGTTGTGTTGATTAGTGTTTGGTAAATGGTGAGATAACGCTTAACAATTGTTTTTTTACTGTGGTTGCTTATTAGTGTTTTTGTTGCTGTTTGCGTTAAGGTGTTGATAAATGTTGGGGGGGCGGTGAGTGTGTTAACAATGGCATCGGCGAGTTCTTGAGGTTTGTCTATGGCGGTTAGAATGCCGTTTTTTTTGTCTTCGATTAATTCCAGTGCGCCGGCAGAGCGGGTGGAGATAACGGCTGCCTGGCAACTCCAGGCTTCGAGTATGACGTTGCCTAGTGGTTCATGACGTGACGGACAAATAAATAGGTCGCAGCTATGATAGAGGGAGGTGGTATCCATTTGCCAGCCGGCCCAATAAATACGCGGGTCTATTTTTAGTTTATGCGCGAGTGCCTGAAGGTTTTCTCTTTCTGGACCGGCACCTGCAACCAGCAAATGCAGTTCTCGATTATTTATTTCTTTTGGTAGCAGTGCAAATGCATTAAGAAGAGTATCGATGGCTTTGTTGCTATGCAGTCGACCGACGGCGAGTAACAGGGTGGTTTCTGCTGGAATCCGGTATTGTTCGCGGATTCTCAGCCGATCTTCCGGAGTGGGCGGCGTTACCGGTTCGACAAAGTTTCCGGCATAAAATACGCTGGATTCTGCTAACCCTTTGTCGCGTAAATATTGACAGATACCTTGGGTATTGCCAACCCAGGCATGTGCATGCCGATAGCCTTTTAAATTATAATAGCCACCAAGGCGAGCAATATGTGTACTATTAGAGGCGGGGTTGATTCTGGTTAAGCGCGTGGCTCTGCCCATATAGGTTTGCACGATGTCTGGATTAATTTCGCGTATTGCTTTTTTTATCTGGTAACGGGAGACAATATCGTAGACGCTGCGCATTTTCACAAATTTGCGCGGCACGGTAGCATCAAGATTGTCATCGATTAAGGCATCGTGCGGAATGATCGCCAAAACCGGGTGTCCGGCCTCGTGGAGCGCATTGACAAGTCGTACAAAAAACTTCTCTGCGCCGCCAAACATTTTGGCGCCAATTATATGTATGCTGGATATCATGATCAAATAATTAATATGTGTTATTAAAATGTTCGGTGATATTATCGCATATAATAGCATCGGAAAACGCTACAATCTTAAGCGCAATAATGGGAATGCGATTATGGAAAAACTGTCTGTTTTTATTACAACATTTAACAACCAGGATACGTTGCCGACCTGTATCGAAAGCGTAAAATGGGCTGATGAAATAGTGGTACTCGATTCATTTAGCAATGACAAGACCCTCGAAATCGCCTTAGCCAATGGTTGTGTTGTGTCCCAGCACAAGTTTATGGGTTATGGGCCGCAGAAGCAAATGGCATTGGAAGCCACCACTTATAACTGGGTGTTGTTGATGGATGCTGATGAAGAACTTTCCGGGCCACTACAGAAATCGATCCAGGATCTGATGAAAACCGGATTTGACGCCGATGGTTACGAAATCCCACGGCAGGAGCAGCTCTTCTGGAAAATGTGTTCGACAAAAGTCAGGTTAAATTATTATCTGCGGCTGTTTAACAAAAACAAGGGCTTTGTATCAACGATGCCGGTTCATGCGGCGCCTAAGGTTAAGGGCGAAATAAAAAAACTCAAACATGTATTTTATCATTATGGCGAGAGAAGTATTCATATAAAAGTAGAGAAAATTAACAGTTATTCAACCGGCTTGGTAGAAGACAAGGTGCGTAAGAAAAAAAATCCATGGCCGTGGGTCAAGCTGGTACTGTATCCACCGTTTGCCTTTATTCGTTCCTATATTTTTAAACGCAATTTTTTAAATGGCTGGGCCGGATTTATTACCTCGGTTACCATGGCATTTTATGCGTTTCTTAAATATGCAAAATTATATGAATATCAGCAAATAGAGAAATATGGTGCCAGACAACTGCCGCCGGGTGCGCCCGAGCATCAGGATAAATCAGCAAAATGTGATTGAGAGGGGAGGTCGAAAACGGGCGAACCACATCTATGCTAAGCAGGTCAACAATCTCGTTCCATCGACGCGGATTCGACTCAGGGGTATTGTCATGTTGCGCCCTAATCAGTCGCTAATTTTACCTATACTCGTACTCTCTACTTGCCGATTATTACCTGCCAATTTTTTTTACTTAAAATTTTGGCATAATGTGGGCCGGCAATTAGTAAAATATCATCTTTGACTTGTACATAATTATTATAAGGTTTCAATATTTGATCAAACGAATCTTTGTTGACGTAATTTAAACTTAAATATTCAGGGTCACTCTGATAAGTATGCAATTCAGTACCAATATACAGTTTATCTTTAAATGCCAAATAACGTACTTCATAGTGATAAGTACCAAATTCTTCAATCACATAGGAATGCCAGCCTTTTTGAAATCGACCTTTAAACATCCCGCCGCCGTAACAGCCCACATAAACCACACCATCATCGGCAAAATGTACAGAAGTGATTGGATAACAACTGGCTAATTCTTCTATGGCTGTAAAATGCTTGCCATCGAAATGCCAAAGCAAGTAGCCAGCACAGACGTAAATTTCATTGTCACTAAAACCGGATAAAGCAATAAATGGTCGTAGAGATTTAGATAAGGTTGCCCCATCAATTTGCGGTGTAAAGATTTGCCATTGCCCCCTGTTTATTCGCTTTACTAATTTTTGCTGATCGGCCAACAGGTAAAAATGTAGGCCAATAAAGCTGACACGACGTGCTAATTTGACACCTTTTATTTGTACCGCTTGAACATTATCTGTGTCACCAAAATCGAATTCGAATACTTTTCCTTCATGGTTGAGCAATACCACGTGAATTTTTTGATCGATTTCCGCAGCAGCCATATCTCCAAAGCCGGAGTAAAAGTCTGTTTGATCAAAGGTCTGATACTGCCACTGTCTATTTTTGATATCGTATTTTGCAAGTTTTGGCTTGTGATCCGTGCTATTGCTCGTTCGGCTTGAGTAATTGTGTGGAAAAAGAAAAAATAGAATAATACGGCTGTTGATTATAGTTGCATTAGTGATAACGAATTCGTTTAATAGCTTTTTACTATCGACAAACTCGTGAGTTTTTAGATAATGAAATATTTCATTTTTGCTTTTATCGATAATTGGTTTAGGTGGATATTCAAAGGGATTGTCACGGATTTCAAAATTAGAGTTACTCACGCCCTTGAGTTTTGCTACAGACGGCGGCAAAACACGAAGCTTATTGTGCCACACACCGAGACCTTTTAAATTTTTACAGTCGCCAATGGACTCGGGTAACCAGCAAAGTCCAGATCGATCAGCACCAATCCATCTCAGCTTTGGGCATCGGCTAATTGACTCGGGTAATGTTAGAAGATAATTCTGAGATAAGGCAATAGTTTGCAAATTTTCCATCTCGCTGATTATATCTGGTAAAATCAGCAATTGATTGCGTTCAAGATCTAAATTTTCAACTGACCTTAGCTTGGCAATCGATACAGGTAAAGTACGCAAGTAATTAGTTGATAGATCGAGTACCCTTAAATTGGGAAAAGCAGTTAAAGGATTGTTGATCTCGACGATGTTGTTATCTGATAGATCTAATTCCTCCAGTTTATTTTCAGCTGGAAATTCGGGTATATCTGTAAATAAATTATATTTAGCGCTTAAGATTTTTACTTGAGCCAAGTGTTTAGTAAGTTCGGAAATATCGCTTAATCCATTATTATCAATATTCAGGCGATCCAACGAGTCTAATTTACTTAGAAACACTGGTAAATGCTTAAAACTATTAGACTCTATACTCAAGTAGTCAAGTTGCGTTAATTGAATAAAGCTGTCAGGAAGACTCGATAGACGATTATTATCAAGTGAAAGTGTTTTCAGATTTTTTAATTCACCAATGGTCGGTGGTAGCCGGGTAATTTCATTTGAATCCAAATAAAGATCTTCCAAGTATTTTAATCTACCTATATTGTCTGGCAATTCCGTTAAATAGTTTCTCCTCAAGCTCAATACTTTTAATAATGCGTATTGATTGATAAAATCTGGCACTTGTTTTAAATTTGTGCCCACCGTTAATGATTCCAAAAATGGGATTTGTTCGCCGGGGAAATAATTCTCGGTTTTATCGCTATTACTAATCGATAGCGAAATTATAAATCCGTATTTGAATTGGCAATCATCGTATAACTCGACGTTGATCCAATCATTTCTATAGATTTTATATATAGCATCAATGCGTTCTTCAGCCGCTTCTTGATCTTCGCAAGTATTTCTATCAATTGATAATTCAAGATTAATTATCTCGCCACGTGGATCCTCTTTTTTTATTAACCAGTTGGCGTAGGATTGCCAGTTGTTTAAATCACTCACGTCCTTTTGTAGGATTGCCTCTAATTCTAGATTACGAAAATTGGTTGCGCGTTTTTTCTCAGGGATTTTTGGATTGAGCTCTTCATCAATTTTTTCAATAATTTCTTCAAACGAAAGGCCTTTGTATTTTCCCTGAGTACTTACAATCGTAGCAAGTTCCGTCCGTCCTAAGCGTTCGTAGCCGGCACACATTAGCTCATAGCGATCTTTATCACGATCTTCTTCATGACTAACTTTAAACATCTCGTCAATGTCATCGTAGCGTTCGTCATAATCGTCTGGATCGCCAAAATACCAAACGTCTTTAGCCTCAGCGAGTCTATCGAGTGCTTCGGTTACATCTTTTTTACATCTGATAATTCCCATTTCATCGTTGGTCTCGCAGTGTATTTTGCGTTTTTTGTTTTTTATATTAACGGCGGGCAGCTCGCTAAGCGTATGACACATTTCTTCGTGGATACGACGATGATCGTCGACTTCAAAAGGGTCATCTTTGAGATACCATTGAGTGCTTGTACATTGATTTTCTATTATACTATGTACTACCGTTAACAATGAATCACTATCATACATATAAGAACGTTGTTCAGAATTACCCCGGTGGCTGACGATTACGGGCTTAGAATTGGGCGTATCGAACCAATAACCAAATTCCATATCCGCATTTCGAATTAAAAACACGGGTACAAATTCAGGTGCATCAAATGCTTCTCGATCAACGAGCGTCAAAGCAGGATGGACTTTATCATTAAATTTGTCGTCCAGAATGTCACAAATCCCTTTTGTTTCTATCTGAACGAAATTATACATGGTATGGTTATAATACTTTTGCGCGCGCCTGTACCAGTCGTAGAATTCAAATAATTCATCGGGAAATTCATAACCATAAACAGATTTGAGCTGGGCCTTACGTTTTTTCCATTCCTGTTTTTTTCGTTGTTCTTCTGTACGCTGGCAATTGCTTAAATCCGCCTTTGGGATTTCCTTAATCAATACCCGCCAACTTTTACCATCCCATAGACTAACGCTGTCTTTACCCCCAATCAACATAAGACCGTTTTTAACACTTAACAGACCGTAACTTTTTGGAGCTTGTGGATCATCAAATATTACTTTATGCCATTTTTTACCTTTTAATCGCCACAGAGTATCTTGGGTAACCGCATATAAAGTATTTTGGAACATGGCGAGGATATCAATGTATTCAATATCTTGTTTTTTGGCTGTTTTCGGACTTATTAGCTCTTGCCAATTCCGATGACGATTTCCAGCATACAGTCCACCTTCGACGTCGGCCGCGTAGGTCAAGCCATCTTCAGCGCAGTAAATAGTGCAAATAAATTCGTCAGTATTAAGTTCTTGCTGCGTCCACTTTGATCCATCAAAATGCCAAAAGTTACGGCGCCCACCACTGACGTAAATATTGTTTTCGTTAAACCCGTCTATGGAATAAAACCGCCCATCATCGTCAGGATCAGTATCCTCGTTCATATTTGGACTTGGGGTATAAACTTCCCATTGATTAGGTTCAACACGTTTAGCGATTCGTCGATAATCACCTACCACGTAAAAATGGTCTCCAATCAAACGAGGGCGTCTGGCATTTTTGATATTAGTGTTTCTGTCTTCAGCTTTATTTTTGCCATCGACATATTCGATTGAAACAATATGACCATTGTCGTTGACTATTAATGCCCGTTTATCACCATTGATGTAACCACCGGTAATACTCGCTTTATTTGCCCAAAAGCTATTATTGGGCCAAGCTAACCAACCCCAGGTATCCTTCTCGGTATTGTGTGAAATAATTTTGGCCCAGGGACCCTCATCATCCCAGGCTGATATACCATTTTCGTCTAAGGCACTTTTATCACCATGGGTTACGAAAAGAAATGAATTCCGATCAATTATACAGGCGTCGAATATAATTGAATTTTTTAGCGCCTTTGTTTTAGTTTTATTCCCAGTCATTTTATTCCCTTGGCATGTCCAAAAGTGCGTAGTACAGTTTCCCTTGTTCAAGGCAGCTTTCGAGGCACTTTGAAAATATACTTCTGAAATTATTCTAAATGATCGAAGTATCGTCAGGAATTTTATTTATCCTGTTCCAGGACTGAAGAGGAACCTTCAAAGTCGCTACGTTTAATTTATTTTTTCTGGATGAAGATAACGACCTTTATCTTTTTCATGAGTATAAATCAGTATAATTTTTTTTCGCCATCCGGCCGCTTCTTAAACCGTCTGTGAACCCAAAGGTATTGCCCGGGTGCTTGTCTGATCATATCCTCCAGGGCTTTATTGATAGTCGCAGTATCCCGGTCCACGTCATTGCTGGGGAAGTTTTTTAGCGGTTCTCCAATCACCATCTTATATTTGCTATCGCCTTCGATGCGTATCTGGTAAAAGGGCAGCACCTCCGCTCCAGTGGCTTGTACCAGTCGTGCCGTTGCTGTTGTCGTTGCAGCGGGGATATTAAAAAATTTGGCAAAGGTAAATTGCTTGCCGCCATAATTCTGATCAGGGGCATACCACACTGGAATATTTTTTTTAAGACAACGCATAAATTCACGGATATTATTACGATGAATTAAGTTAGTACAGTTTCCTGTTCGTGAACGAACCATGATATCACTGAATAATTTGTTATTTTGCTCACGATAGAGTACGGCCACGGGCAGGTAATGATTGAGGATGCTGCCACCTATTTCCAGCGATGTAAAGTGGGGCGTTAATAAAATAACCCCTTTTCCGCGACGGATACTCTTCTGGAGTATATCCAGCCCAGTAATGCTGACCCGTTTTAGCAATTTCTTTTTCACTGCCCACCAGCACATGCCGAATTCAAATAGGGCAATACCCAAGGAAAGGCTCTGTTCGCGAAGTAGCCGTTGTTGTTCTTTGGCGTTCAACTCTGGAAAGCAGGTTTTGATGTTGATTTGTGCAATGGTTCTGGAACGCGAAGGAATCCAGTAAAAGACAGTGCCAATGGCCTTTCCCAGAGTAATTTGTACGCGAAACGGTAACAAAACTAATAACCGTAGGATGCCGATACCGATCCAGGTTGGCCAATAGCGTGGGCCAAGGTATTGCTTAATTTTAAACGGCCCTGATTTTGCGTGTACTTTATCTTGCACTGTTAAGCGCCTAAATAGGTAGAAATGGTTACGACTTTCTAAGTATAACACAGTTATTATTGGCTAATACTGGAGCATGCTTTATGGCCAGTATTCACTGGTAGTGTGTGGCGGGATGAAGGATAATAACCATGACAGCCCAATTAATTTACGCAGTTGATTGAGTAGCCCGGACTTCGCACAGCGAACGCCGGGGAAACGAGCAGGGTGATAATCGCAAAGCAGGATGTGTCAGATGTATCGCTCACAAGCAGTTGCAGAATTTTGGTTGAATTTAAGAGGGTTATTCTTTTCCCCGGCGTTCGCTGCGCGAAGTCCGGGCTACGAATACGTACGAATACGTACGGATAAACACATTAAGTATGTAACAGTTAATTGGGCAGAGCACTCGCGAATAATAAAAATTTTATGAGATATTTTTATACGGTAATACTTTACTTATTACTTCCAATTTTAATACTGCGTCTGTTTTGGCGCAGTATGCGCTTGCCTGAATATTCAGAGCGTATTAGCGAGCGCTTTGGCAAGTATTCTTTATTCAAAGTGCCGAAGAAATCTATTTGGGTACATGCCGTGTCGGTAGGCGAAGTGCAGGCCGCGTCCGCGCTTGTGCAAACTTTGTTGAAGCAATATCCAGATCATTCATTTGTGGTGACAACCGTGACACCGACGGGTGCCCGGCGCGCACTGGATCTGTTTGGGAAAAAAGCATTTCATTTTTATTTACCCTATGATTTACCAGGCGCGGTCAAGCGGTTTTTGGGTACGGTTGACCCGCAGATTGCGATTATCATGGAAACAGAGCTTTGGCCAAACCTGTTTTATTACTGTCACCAAAAAAAGGTGCCGATTATAATTGCCAATGCTAGAATGTCAGAAAGATCAGCAAGGCGCTACCATCGATTTGAAAGTTTCAGTCGTGAGCTATTTTCCTATATTGATATTGTTGCAGCGCAAAATGCCACTGATGCCAAGCGATTTAGAGAGCTGGCCGGTGATGCTTTGACACTTCGGGTCACGGGTAGTCTCAAATTTGATATGAAACCGCAGGCCAGTCTTTATGAACATGCGCAGGTATTACGCCGACAGATTGGCATGCACAGGCCAATCTGGATCGCCGCGAGCACACATGAAGGTGAAGAGGATCAGGTATTACAAGCCTACAGTATGTTACGTAAAAAAATACCTGAGACCATACTGGTCATTGTCCCCCGCCACCCGGAACGGGCAATGCGCGTGGTGACACTGTGCAAACGGCACAAGCTACGGTATGCGTTACGCAGTGAAGTGGATTCATTTAAAAATCAAGAACAGGTTTATATTGGCGATACCCTGGGAGAGCTGGTTTTGTTGTATGCTATCTCCGACGTTGCCTTTGTTGGCGGTAGTCTGACAAATCGGGGCGGGCATAATATGTTGGAGCCGGCCGCGTTAGGTATTCCCGTTATTACCGGGCCACATACGTTTAACTTCGCCGAAATTACCCGCATGATGCAAGAAGTAAACGCGGTTAAAATCGTAAACAATATTGATGAATTGGCGTATAGTGTTCAAGAATTTCTTGATGATGCTAATCTGCGACATAATATCGGCGAAAACGGCAAGCAACTGGTAGATGCAAATCGAGGGGCTTTGGAAAAACTGGTGACTATTATTATTAATACGTTAAATAAAAAATCTGCACCAGTAGATGAGCAAAGTAGTTAGGATAAAGGTTCGCTAACTTGTGAACGCTGCCGGCTAGAGGGCGACATTGCGCCTTTCCGCCATGGATTTCCCAATCTTGTTTAACTGGTCACTGCTCAACATATGTTTGACAATAGGAAAAAAATCCTGCTCTTCGTGTTCCAGGTGTTGTAGATTTAGATCGACAAACTCATTGGCTCTTTTGATAAATTCCTGTTGATTACTTTCCAGAGGGTCTTTTTCTAACGATGCCATTAACGCCTCCCAACCCGCATCCAGTTGCCTATGTGTTTCTTTGAGTTGGTGGACCAAGTCTGTCATTTTTAGTGAACTGCGCACCACTAACGGAAAGATATCTTCTTCCTCGTCTCGATGATGAAGCTTGGCGGCAGTAGAGAAATATCGTTGAACCTGTTTGATCGCGGTTTGAAAATCGTTATCGGTACCGTGTTCCTGCAGATGTTTTGCGGATTTCAATAATAGCTCGCAGTGTTGTTTTAATTTATCGTGACAAGTGTCAATTAATCCCAGTGGATTACTAAAATCAGCTGCGGGTTGATTTGTCGAGTTTGAATTTATTCGAATCATTACTTCTGGTTTACACCCTTTAACCAGGCATCGACGATTTTAAGATCTTTGACCGATAAGGTTCCTGCGGCTTGCTTAAGACGTAATAGATTCAGAATATACTCATGACGGGCTTTTGAATAGTTACTTTTGGCTTTGAATAATTTTTGTTGTGAATTGAGTACATCAACGATGGTGCGGGTGCCCACCTCGTATCCGGCCTGGGTAGCTTTTAGCGCACTTTGCGACGAAACAATGGCTTGTTTAAGTGCCTTGACCTGGCTTATACCGGCGGTCACGCCTCGATAAGCGTTGCGCGTCTGGCTAACGGTGAGTCGACGTTGTTTTTCCAGTAGTTCAGTCGCCTCGGTATACTTAAAGCCAGCCTGTTTTGATAAAGAGTAGGTGCGGCCACCCTTGAAGATTGGAACCGTTAACCTTAGTTCGACAGATTCAGTGTCTATATCCCGACTGCCAAAAAAACCACCGGTGGATTGGCTATTAGATTTTGATGCGACAAAATCAAGGGTGGGTAAATGCTTCGATTTTTGCACTTTTATTTCCATGCTTGCAACTTTAACATCGTACTCTACCGACTTTATGGAAAGGTTTTGTGTTAAAGCTGTCTCGGTCCACTTGGACATTTCCAGCGGTTCAGGGTTTGTGAGCGGAATATTTTTACGTAAGCTGGCGAGCATGTCATATCTAAACCCGGTAATCTCGCGCAATTGTTCCTTAGTATTGGCAAAGGCATTCTCAGCTGCAATGACCTGGGAAACCGCCAGATCTCTTGCGGATCGGGCTTCATGAACGTTGGTTATTGCGATTAGCCCAACTTCAAATCGTTTTTTTGCCTGTTCCAGACGCCTGGAAATGGCACGTTTATCAGATTTGGAGAACGCCAATAAATCCTTGGCGCTTAATACCGCAAAATATCGTTCCGCCACTCTTATAATGAGTGTTTGATAAGTTGAACTTAAGTCGATACTTGCCTTATTGGTGGTTATTTTTGCCTGTTTTAGTTTATAGATAGAAGTAAAATTAAAAACCGGTTGTGTTAGTTGTAGCGAAATGTAGTCATTATCAAAATCAGTATTTAGACCGGAATTCAGCTGGTTATTTCTGGAGGTCCTGGCTGATAAGTTAATATTGGGAAGCAATAGTGCTCTGGCTTGTGGTTTCGCCTCTCTGGAGGCGCTGTATTTTGCTTTGGCAGCGGCCAGTTCTGGATCCTGTTTTTCTGCTAATTTGAATACTTCAAGCAGACTATTTGCACTAGTCGGCAAGCTTAAGAGTATACAAATTACTAGTACTAATGGTCGCATTCGATAATAATTCCTAAAAAATAAATTCTTTTAATTCAACAGTGGATTTTATCGCGGGTATACAGGTCTCAAATAATGTTTCTTCGCGAAAATCCTTGTTACCAATATGGGTTACTAATTTTGCATCCATCGTTGGTTCTTTACCTATTACTACAAAAAGCCTGCCAGAATTTTGTAACATATTCCCAAAACAATTATTACAAACAGGTAATGAAGCGGTAACGACAATGACATCAAAGGAGGCATCCTGAGTCCAGCCGTCAGCGGCATCACCGACTTTTAGTGTGACATTATTAATATCCAGCTTATCCAGATTGCGTTTAGCCAGACGGTGGATTTCTTCGTTAATCTCAACACTAATAACGGCATTTCCCAGTTGCGACAAACAAGCGGTGAGATATCCGCTACCGGTACCAATTTCGAGAATTCTGTCATCAGGATTGATATCGAGTGCCTGCAATATTCTGCCGACGACTTTAGGTGCCAACATCGTCTGACCGGCAGGTAATGGTATTTCTATATCGGCAAAAGCGAGTTGCTGGTAATTATCCGGGACAAACATTTCTCGTGGAATTTTCTGCATCACTTCCAGGACCCGGTTATCGAGAACCTCCCAGGTGCGAATTTGCTGCTCTATCATATTAAAGCGCGCCACATCAAAATTCATGTTTGTCATTGTTAACCTCTTTGTTGACGTCCTGTTTATCTTCTTTGTCAATTCTACCTGTTAGCGCAAAAAAGTATAATAAGCAGAAATTTTTTGCGTATTTTTTTATATATGACCAGAGACTATTGTATCTGAAATTCAATATCTTAGGTAGCTTTTGCGCCACAATTTAAGGTTTGTGAAACCCTAAATAGCTATAAAATTTGTAGCCATAATTTGCGTTATTTAGGTATTGTCTTGTTTTAATAAGCGATTTTACTGTCTGTTAAACAAGCTAAAAAATAAGGAAATCTGGCGAAGCCTTATGCTGACGTGTATCATAGCGGGGCGGTTAGGTAATCATTAGTAGACAAGCGCCTTGGTTGATGATTTTCTGTGTTAATTAGATCGCCAGAATCAGCTTATTCTGGGATGATAGAGGTAAATATGAGTGTTATTTCTGAGGAATTATTAAGTAAATCAGCGAAAGTTGATCAGGCTTCTATTGAGCCTTTTCCAAATTCTAACAAAATTTATATCACCGGTAGCAGGGATGATATTCGCGTACCCATGCGCCAGATTCAGATTGACGTGGAGAACCAGGCGCGAACCGATAACACAGTGATGGTTTACGATACATCGGGTCCTTACACCGACCCGAATGTGGATATCGACATCCGCAAGGGGCTGCCTGATATCCGTTCCGCGTGGATTCTTGATCGTGACGATACTGAGCAGTTGAGTCAAGCCAGTTCAGATTATGCGCGTGGTCGAATGACCGATAAAAATCTGGAGCAAATAAGATTTTCCTCCTTGCCCATGCCGCGTCGTGCCAAATCGGGTCAAAACGTATCGCAAATGCACTATGCTCGTAAAGGTATCATTACCGCTGAGATGGAATATATTGCTATTCGCGAAAACCTTAAATGGGATAGTATCAGGGACATTAATCGCGAATTATGCAAGCAACATCCGGGAGAGTCATTTGGTGCTGCGATACCCGAGCAAATCACAGCTGAGTTTGTTCGCGATGAAGTGGCAAAAGGCCGGGCGATTATACCCGCCAATATCAATCATGTTGAATTGGAACCGATGATCATTGGCCGTAATTTTCTTGTCAAGATTAACGGTAATCTTGGAAACTCAGCACTGAGTTCATCGATTGAAGAAGAAGTCGATAAAATGACCTGGGGTATACGCTGGGGCTCCGATACCATCATGGACTTATCGACGGGTAAAAATATTCATGAAACCCGTGAATGGATTATTCGCAACTCACCGGTACCGATTGGTACGGTTCCTATTTACCAGGCGCTAGAAAAAGTAAACGGCAAGGCCGAAGACCTGACTTGGGAAATGTTTAGAGACACGCTGATCGAACAGGCCGAGCAAGGGGTGGATTATTTTACTATTCACGCGGGCGTGCTATTACCTTATGTACCGATGACGGCAAAGCGTGTCACTGGTATCGTTTCCCGTGGCGGGTCGATTATGGCGAAATGGTGTTTGGCGCACCACAAGGAAAATTTCCTATATACCAATTTTGAAGAAATTTGTGAGATTATGAAGGCCTATGATATCGCCTATTCGCTTGGTGATGGATTGCGCCCAGGTTCAATTGCCGACGCCAATGATCAGGCGCAGTTTGCGGAGTTGGAAACCTTGGGTGAGCTAACAAAAATCGCCTGGAAGCACGATGTGCAGACAATGATAGAAGGTCCGGGGCATGTGCCGATGCATATGATTAAGGAAAACATGGACAAGCAATTGCGTGAGTGCGGCGAAGCGCCGTTTTATACACTAGGCCCCTTAACAACGGATATAGCGCCTGGGTATGACCATATTACCTCGGGCATAGGTGCGGCTATGATCGGCTGGTATGGCACGGCGATGTTGTGTTATGTCACGCCCAAAGAACATTTAGGTTTGCCGAATAAAGCCGATGTCAAAGAAGGTATCATTACCTATAAGATCGCCGCTCATGCCGCCGATCTGGCCAAAGGCCATCCGGGTGCGCAGATTCGCGATAATGCCTTGTCACAAGCGCGATTCGAATTTCGTTGGGAAGATCAATTTAACCTGAGTCTGGATCCAGACCGAGCGCGAGATTATCACGATCAGACCATGCCGAAACAGGCACACAAAGTTGCACATTTTTGTTCCATGTGTGGCCCTAATTTCTGCTCGATGAAAATCACCCAGGATGTTCGTGACTATGCGAATAGTTTGGGCTTGTCCGAGCAAGATGCGATAGAAGAGGGCATGTCACAAAAGGCCGATCAGTTTAAACAGCAGGGAAGTCAGTTGTATAAGGAAATCAAAGACAATTAATGCCAAGACTAGGTCGCCTGTTTCATAGGTGATTTAGGTTCGGGCTGTAATCTTTGTTAGCAGCACCTTTAACATCCGCGAGTCAGATTTTTTTCAGCGCAGACAACTGAGGTTGTGATGAGGCTGAAAAAAATGTCTGACTGCCAGTATAAAGAGGGGCGTTCTAAAAAAGGATTATAAACCCGTATTTCTTTATTCAATGAAAGCAGTCATTATCGCTAAAGTACGTCTTGGCGATAAACATCCATCTACCAAGCTGTATGTTAAATATTTAAATAAAAATAAAAAAGCAGGCCTAATAAAATAAAGCG
>QILK01000272.1 GCA_003233345.1 Gammaproteobacteria bacterium
CTGATCATGCGGCGATTTCCTTTTCCAGCCAACGATAACCTTTTTCTTCGAGATCGAGCGCTAACTGCTTGTCACCAGAACGAACAATACGGCCATCGATGATGACATGCACAAAGTCAGGTTCAATATATTCGAGTAAACGCTGATAATGGGTAATCAGAATAATAGAATGATCAGGACGTCGCAGTGAATTAATACCATCAGCGATGGTGCGCAACGCATCAATATCGAGTCCGGAATCAATTTCGTCAAGGACAGACAATTTAGGTTCCAGCAACGCCATTTGCAATATCTCGTTGCGTTTTTTCTCACCACCAGAAAAACCGCTGTTGACATCGCGTTTTAACAACTTTTGATCCAGTTTGACCAGCTCAGCTTTTTGGCGTACCCATTTTATAAATGCAACAGCATCCATTTCTTGCTGGTCACGAGCGCGGCGAATGGCGTTGATAGACTCACGCATAAAGACCATATTGTTGACACCGGGTAGTTCGATCGGATACTGCATTCCCAAAAACACCCCTTGATGTGCTCTTTCTTCCGGTGTTAACGTTAATAAATCCTGACCGGAAAATAATACGCTGCCATCAATAACGTCATAGCCTTCCCTACCAGCAAGAATATTTGCTAACGTACTTTTACCTGAACCGTTCGGCCCCATAATCGCATGGACTTCACCGGCATTTACTTTCAGCGTTAAACCCTGCAAAATTGACTTGTTGCCGATCGCTACTTGTAAATTATTGACTGCAAGCATTATGATAAATCTCCATTATAATTAGTTATCCGACGGCGCCTTCCAGGGTAAGATCCAGTAGCTTTTGCGCTTCAACCGCAAATTCCATTGGCAACTGTTTAAACACCTCTTTACAAAAACCATTCACCAGCATTGATACCGCATTCTCTTCTGAAATACCGCGTTGCCGACAATAAAATAACTGCTCCTCACTCAGCTTTGAGGTTGTCGCTTCGTGTTCGACTTTAGCACTGGGATTTCGCACTTCGATATACGGGAACGTATGCGCGCCACACTGGTCACCAATCAACAATGAATCACACTGAGTATGATTTCGCGCGTTATCGGCACCCGGTGCCATACGTACCAGCCCGCGATAAGTATTTTGACCATGCGCCGCAGAAATACCTTTGGATACAATCGTACTACGTGTATTACGACCAACATGAATCATCTTGGTTCCGGTATCCGCTTGCTGCCAGCCACGGGTGACGGCAACAGAATAAAACTCACCAATAGAATCATCACCGCGTAAAATACAACTGGGGTATTTCCAGGTAATCGCCGACCCGGTTTCAACCTGCGTCCAGGAAATATGAGCGCGCTTACCTTTGCAGTTACCACGCTTGGTGACAAAATTATAAATACCGCCTTTGCCCTGCTCATCCCCTGGATACCAGTTTTGTACGGTTGAATACTTGATACGTGCATCGTCCAACGCAATCAGTTCCACCACCGCTGCATGCAATTGATTTTCATCACGCATGGGCGCAGTACAACCCTCAAGATAACTAACATGGCTGTTAGCTTCAGCGACAATTAGCGTGCGTTCAAACTGTCCGGTATTGGCTGCATTAATACGAAAATAGGTCGACAATTCCATCGGACATCGAACGCCCTTGGGAATATAAACAAAGGTTCCATCACTAAACACAGCCGCATTAAGACAGGCAAAATAATTGTCGGTATAGGGCACCACACTACCAAGATACTGTTGGACTAACTCTGGGTAGTCATGAACTGCCTCGGAGATCGAACAAAAGATCACACCGGCTTTGGCCAGGTCTTTTCTAAAAGTAGTCGCCACCGAAACACTATCAAACACAGCATCTACCGCAACGCCTGCCAAGCTCTTTTGTTCTTCAAGGGGTATGCCTAACTTGTTGTAAGCATCCAGTAATTGCGGGTCAACCTCGTCCAGACTCTGTGGCCCATCACCCTTTTTCTTCGGGGCTGAATAATAAGAGATCTCTTGAAAATTAATGGGTGGATGTTGTATTTGCGCCCAATCCGGTTTATCCATCGTCAACCAATGCCGATAGGCTTTTAACCGTAGTGCTAACAACCACTCTGGATCATTTTTTTTCGCAGAAATCAGCCGAACCGTATCCTCGTTCAACCCGGGCGGGACGGTATCTGACTCAATTTCAGTCACAAATCCATGCGCGTAACTGGATTCAATCAACGCATCAATCTTTTTATTCTCTGATTTCATAAGTACTTAGCCCGCCAACTTGGTAATAATAGAATAATTGAGTCTTTTACTCAGGTATTAATCTATTTATGCGCCCTTTTGCACTAAATTTCAATAGACTAATTGTAAGGGTACTTGGCGCGAACCAGATAAAAATCATAATCTAGTAAAAGTAATCATTTCATACTGGACGTGATGAAGGTGCAAGAACTATTTTGTTAAAATAAATACACTTAAAAGAATAAGTTGTCAGAGTTCTCCAGCCATAGGACGTACCCATGATAATAATGTATCATTAGCCAATGCAGATACTGGTAATTGAAGACGATATAGAAGCATCCCGCTACCTGTCAGAAAATCTTGTCTCTCATGGTCATCGCGTAGAAACAGCAGCCGATGGCAAACGGGGATTGGCATTGGCTAAATCGAAAACTTATAATGTTTTGGTGGTTGACCGTATGCTGCCTGAACTCGATGGACTTTCAATTATAAGGAATCTGCGTAGCCAAAATATAAATACACCCGCAATGGTATTAAGTGCATTAGGCCAGGTAGACCATCGTATTGAAGGTTTAAGAGCCGGTGGTGATGACTATCTGGTAAAACCGTATGCATTTTCTGAACTGCACGCCAGGCTGGAAGCACTGACACGTCGCACTGCGCCACCCGATACCACGCTGTTGACTGTGGGTGACCTTGAACTGAACCTGGTCAATCATAAAGTATGTCGACAAGGACAAGCCATTCGATTACAACCGCGTGAATTTTGCTTACTGGAATATCTAATGCGCCATGCCGGTCAGATAATGACTCGAACGATGCTTTTGCAACAGGTATGGGATATTAATTTTGATCCGAAGACGAATGTTATCGAAGCACATATTTCGAGATTAAGGCGAAAAATCGATAACGATTTTGATGTCTGTCTGATTCACACCGTCAGAGGTGTCGGTTATTATTTGGGTGAACGTGCATAGGCTGTTTCGTACCACGGCTATTCGTTTATCTTTTCGCTATGCCCTCTTGTATATATTTTTAACCGGTATCGCTCTATTTTTCCTTTACTCAAGTATCAGCAATTTTATCGATAGACAAATAGTCACTAGTCTGGAAACAGAGATGGAAAGCTTGCAGCGATTGCATAACCTACAGGGTGGAGATGCTTTGTTGAAGGCGATTCGAGTGCGCAGCCAACGTTCGGGGCAGAATCGTCGTTACTACCTGCTAGTTTCGAGCAATAAGAAAAAGCTCGCCGGGAACCTGATTGCTTGGCCAGCTGACCTACCTGCGGATAAAAAAGTACGTAATATATGGCTAGCACCAAAACTAATCCCGCCGGAAGTGGAAGGCGATGATGCCTACTGGCCGATGATCGGTGCCATTTTAGGTGATAACAAGCATCTGATTATTTCCCAGAGTGTAAAAGATGCAGAAGATATTCATGAATACAGTCTAGCAATGATGGGCAGCATACTTGGTATTTCAGTTTTTCTGGCATTGACCATGGGATACTTTCTTGGCCGCAATGTACTAGGCCGCATTGATACGATTAATGCAACCGCACATACCATTATGGCTGGAGATTTAACACGCCGCGTGCCTTTGACCGGTAAAAATGATGAATTTGATGAGCTATCAACCTTACTAAACAGTATGCTCGACTGTATCGACCAGCTAGTCACTGGTATGAGACAAGTGACCGATAACGTTGCCCATGATTTAAGAAAACCGCTTACTCGAATGCGAAATCGCCTGGACAGCATTCTCTCGATAGCAAGCGAAAAAGCCAGTAAAGAAGCGATAGAACAAGCAATTAATGATTGTGATGAAATTGTAAGAACCTTTAACTCGCTGCTACTTATCGCACAAACAGAATCCGGTACACGCCGGGGTGGCTGGGGACAGACTAACCTGTCGAAAATTATTGAAGATCTGGAATCACTCTACCAGGCACTGGCAAATGAACAGGGGCTTTCGTTAACGTTGTCGATTACACCCAATCAGTTTGTAGACGGCAACAAGGAACTATTAAGTCAGGCCATTAGCAATCTTTTGGAAAATGCATTTAAATACTCAATTAAAAACGGGACAATTGTCGTAAAACTGGATAGCATTGATAATAATACACGAGTAGAGATTGCTGACGATGGCCCAGGAATAGCGTCTGCGCAAAGAAAAAATGTACTGAATCGTTTTGTCAGGCTGGAAGAAGCCCGTCATACACCCGGTAACGGCTTGGGACTCAGTTTAGTCAAGGCAGTTGCCGACCAGCACCAAGCGCAACTTATTCTCGAGGACAATAATCCGGGTTTATCCATTTCACTACTATTCAAAAATTTTCCCAGCACTACCCCGCCACCTAAATAGCAAAGCAAATATAAGATGCATTAAAGTGCTTCGATTACCGTGCTTTTTTCCAATGAGCGCTAGCAGTGCCCACGTGGCTAACTCGAATAAAGAAATATCTCCTGGCGATCCGTAAGGATATGGTTTGAATTTACCTAATTCACTAAAAATTATCTGTATTACCCAAAGATATTAATAACTTACATCAAAAAAGGTAGCTAGCTTCCAATAGCTATTGACTTTGCTTTTTATTACAATTATATTTAACCTTATGGTTAATTATAATTCGTAGTGGCATAAGCACAAAAACGAAGGGAAAAAATATGATGACTGATCCTGCTATACAAGAATTTTCTTTGACGATGGAACGAACATTTACCGCATCGAAGAAAAACGTATTTAATGCCTGGACTGAAGATGATGCGCTAAAAAGCTGGTTTGCACCCTCAGCAGAATTTACGACAGTGACTCATGAACTCAACGTCACTGTAGGAGGTAAATACCGAATCGAAATGATTAACCCAAATAATGAATCTTTTATCGTCTTTGGTCAATACGTTAAAATTAATCCTTATGAGCAACTAATTTTTACCTGGCAATGGGAACATGATAAAGACAACATCAACTCATTAATCACAATAGATTTAACAGATATAAATGGCCAAACAAATCTGACGTTAAAACATGAAAAACTTGAATCACAGGAATCTGTTGATCACCATACCCAGGGCTGGAACGGTTGCATTTCACAACTGGAAATTTTCGTTCACCAATAGGCCATTAGCCTATAAGCATAGCAATTTAGTATTGAACCAAGAGGATCTAACAATGAAATATTTTTCTATCTTACTGACTACTCTGCTTTTCAACATTTCTTATATCAATGCGGAACCAAAAAAGGAAGCAAAAAAACCGGTTGCGGTAAAATCCAGTGCTGCCTTTTCAAAATTAAAATCACTCGCCGGAACCTGGAGTGGCACTAAAGGCAGTGGTAAAGAAGCGCAAAAAATAACTGTTCACTACAAGGTATCATCGGGTGGTAGTTCAGTTATAGAAACGCACTTTCCAGGCAAACCATTCGAGATGGTGTCTGTCTATAACGATGTCAATGGCAACCCACAAATGACACACTATTGCGCATTACAAAATCAACCAACGTTGAAAATGGATAGCTCCAAGGGCAATACACTAAAATTTAGCTTTATAAAAGGTACCAACCTGGATGCCAGCAAAGATAAACATATGCACAGTTTAACGCTAAAAATTATTGATACGAATAAAATTGTTCAGGAATGGATCGAACATAGCGATGGTAAAGCCGGCGAAACCAGCGTGTTAAAACTAACACGCGCCAAATAATTTTTCATAGCGCCTTCCCGACGAGCGAGATAACATTCAAGCTCTCTGGGGGCGTATTCACTCGTCGTCTATTATGCGAGTAGCCCGGACTTCGCGCAGCGAACGCCGGGGAAAGAATAGCCCGCTTAACTCTAACGGAAATCCCTCAGCTACCTAACCATAAATATTCTATTGAAGAACTTGATTAACATCATGTTGGCCTCCCCGGCGTTCGCTGCGCGAAGTCCGGGCTACTTGTTATTGATGATTAGTGACAACATTGATCTGCTTTATTATCGTCGGGAATGCAGCAAGCTGACGATTCATCAGTCAGGTTGTTTTTACTCTCCGCTGCAAAAAAACCGTCCTCAGACAAGGTATGAAATGATTCCCAAGCAAACCCTTGTGGATCAGTTGTCCAATATTTATTAGCATTGGCATAACAACAACTACTATTTTTCTGTTCAACTGTTTTTATTTCTGCGTTATCAAGCCGATCGGCAATTTCTTGCAACTCGTCATCTGAATCGACCTGTATTCCAAAATGATTGACACCACAAGCTTTGCCTATCTGCGAAATGGCAAAATTAACAGCCGGATCAGTCAATTGCCATTTGGCATAACCTTCGCGTTCCATAGAAGGTGCGGTCGCAAAAATGGTTGAGTAAAAATCAATACTTGCCCGCAAATCATCTACCGCAATATGTACGTGAAATCGTTTCATGAAATTTCTCCAAAATTAACATTTTAGTAAACACTACAAACTGTAGTGTGCTCACTAGTTAAGACGGAGACGTGGGTATAAAGATGCAATTATTTTTTAATCATCACAATCGTTGCAGTATTTGTCTGATTTTTGCCGATAATCGACAATGTCACCGGCGCTATTCTGGTAGATCGTACAGCAACTAACCATGGTCTTAAGCAACCTTTCCCGACCACGTAAAATACGCGATTTAGTTGCCGACAAAGATACACCAAGTTCATCCGCTACTTGCTGATGCTTTTTACCCTCAATTTCCGCCAATATTAACGCGCGTTGAAAGGTCTCTGGCAGTGCTTGGATCATCGGTAACAGACAACTAGACAGCTGGATGATGATACTGGTATCAACATTTTCTGCCACCAAATCTTGTGGTAATGCTTGCGTATGCTTTTTCGCTCGATAATAATCCACCAGGCTGTTTCTGGTCACCCGGTATAACCAGGCAGCGATGCTATCCGGAATACTCTCGTCGTTGGCTTTTTTAAGAAACTTTATAAATACTTCGTTTAATATATCTTCAGCATCTTCCCGCAATTCTACTCGAGAACGAATAAAGGAAAATAGCTGTGTTCGATACTCGATCCATGCCTCTTCAACAATCGTCATAGTCTTTTTCCAAGTCTGACCCCTTCCAAAAGGGCTAGATCGTAACATATTCGTCAATCTGATCCTATTGGACTATATAAGCAAAAGCTTAATTTAGCTACCTTGAACACATGATATTAACAAAGTCCGAACAATCAATAGCAGGTAAATAAACATGAAAATTTCAGTCATTATTCCAGCCTATAACGAAGAAAAATTTATTGCCCGTGCATTGCAATCCTTAGTAGAGCAAACACGTAAAATTGATGAAATTATTGTTGTCAATAATAATTCGACTGATGCCACGGTTAAAATTGCAAAAAGTTTTGGGGTAACGGTCATAAACGAAACAAGACAGGGAATGATCCCCGCTAGAGATGCCGGCTTTAATCGTGCTAGCGGCGACATTATTGCAAGAATCGATTCAGATACCCTGGTCAAAACCGATTGGGCTCAACGTATCGAGGATAATTTTCACAACCCAGAAACCGTTGGTCTCGTCGGTTCGATTTCCTATGCGGATTCATGGTTCTTTGGATTAATGAATTATAGTTTTTTATACATTAAGGTCATTAAATGGATATCAGGTCGAAATGTGTTAATGGGCCCAAGCATGGCTATCCGTTCTGACGTATGGCAGAAGATTAAATATGATGTCTGCCAGGACGATAAACGCGTGCACGAAGACGTTGACCTGGCCCTTAACGTTTCAGCACATGGCACTATCGATCATGATAAGTTATGGACGGCCGATACCTCAGCCCGCCGCATTGTTGGAAACCCGATATCGTTTTTTTTCGAATATCCATATCGATTGCTTAAAACCTTTAAGCATAATCGTAGAAGACAGATCCCAAAACACATTTAGAAATCAACCAGGATCGCAGACAAAAACATTCACCGCAGAGGTATTTAATATTATGGGAATTTTAATAAAATCTCCATCGAAAACGCTAGCAACATCATTCTATACCAGCGATAACAAGGAAATTCATTACCAGATACACAGGCAGTCAGACGCGAGCAAATGCATCGTATTTTTACATGGATTGGGTGGCTGCTTGGCTGCCTGGGATAAAGTAGTAGAAGAGTTCCAACAACTGGGTTATACGACAATTGCGGTTGACCTACGTGGGCATGGCTACTCGTCAAGACCAAAAAAGGCTAGCTGTTATACATTGGAACGTTACGCTAACGATATTGTTGAACTACTAGCCGTCGAACAGATCGCAAAAACTGATCTGGTCGGCCATTGTTTTGGCGCTATGATTGCCAGCACATTTAGTTCCCGTTACACACACAGAGTCGGCAAACTGGCACTGCTTGCAGTTGGAGATAAAGCACCAAAATTTTATCAAAGGTTGGTCGGAAATACACTGACTAAAAAGCTGGTACAATGGATATCTATCTGTCTGCCCAGACTGCATATAAAACGCCGAAAACGCTACGCCCGCTACCAAAGTACCCAGGATTTTCATGTGCGCAGAATTTTATCGGATCTATTTCATACCTCACTTAAAAGTTATGTACTGGCATCGTTGAATATCGTCCAATATGATATTTCCAAGTTATCACGCAATATGACAATACCTGTATTGGTCGTTGCCGGAATGCAGGATTCAGTCTATCCACAATCATCAACTGCACAACTTGCGCGTCATTTTCCTGGATCAAAACTAATGTCAATAGAAAAAGGCAATCATATTCTGTTGCTAAACAATGCTGCACAGACAACAGAAGCCGTTAAGAAGTTTATTAACCAGAAAACTTAACGACACTATTCTACCTTGCCGATGATCTCGATTTTATTTCCAAACGGATCACGCAACTCAAAGCGCTCATATCCGGGTATTGATTTATTAGCAATTATTTGAATATTCATGGCGCGCAGCTTGCGGCGCCATAAATCAATGTCTGATACTTCATAGGCAATATGTGCTTTGGTATTGCTTCTGGCAACACCGTCTTCGGTGCCGATATGTATTTGAATATCCCCCAGCATTAACCAAAACCCACTGCCGGATTTAAGTGCATCGGGTTTTTCAATTTCCGGCAACCCCAGTCCCTGACAATAAAATTCCCTTGCCTGCTGCTCTTCACCTTTCGGAATAGTGACTTGAATATGATTCACGCTTACTAACATTCTGATTGCTTTTCCTCTATTTAAACAACGCTTGACCCCATTATCGTTAATGCTTATATTATGCCTGCAAACGACAAGAATTATTACAATTCTAACTATTTTTTTCAACCACAATCATAGCTATATAAGCACCACAGAAAATACTTAAACCATGTCAAAATCTATCACGTTGTTACCCAGTAATCATCAATTTCAACTACAAGGCGCGGAGACCGTATTAGAAGCCGCACTTCGTTCTGGCTATTCACCAGATTATGGCTGCAGTTCGGGCAATTGTGGACGTTGTAGCGCTCAGCTGATTTCCGGTAATATAAAAAAAGTAAAACACTCAGACTATAGCTTTACTAACAATACCAATAAAAATAATTTTTTAATGTGTTGTAACAGCGCACAATCCGACCTGGTAATCCTGGCACATGAAGCAAGTGGCGCAGAAGATATCCCTTTTCAAAATATCAGAACCAAAGTCAAAAATATCGATAGTTCAAACAAAGATATTTCGATTGTCCATCTTCAGACACCACGCACACAAACTTTACGCTTTCTGGCCGGACAGTCAATTGATTTGAGTTGTGAGAATAAAAATATTGGCACATTTTATATCGCCAGTTGTCCCTGCGACGATCGACACTTGCAACTGCATATTCCCTCCTCGTACGGCATCGAGTCACGCATTCTGATTGACTGCCTACCCAAAGTGACCCATGTCGATGTTAGTGGACCAAACGGAGAATTTAATCTAATTGAAGAACCAGAAAAACCCGCTGTTTTTATTGCCTTGGATCATGGCTTCGCGCCAATTAAAAGTATCATTGAACATGCGATTGCGCTTGAATACAGCGCACCTATATATTTATTTCGATCGGGCCATAACGACAAACCCTATCTACATAACTTATGTCGATCCTGGACTGATGCGTTTGATGATTTTGAGTATAAACTTATAGATAAATCTGATTACGCTAGCGTAATCACAGAATTAAAGCCTATCATTGATTCCCATTGCGATCTGATCATTTATTTGTCCGCCACTGACAACGAAAACAGCAAGCTAAAAAAGTTATTGCTGCATCATTATCCAGCCATAAAAATCATCAGCGCTATGGTCACTTAATATACTTGAAGCGGTAACTCGCTCTTCATCACTACTTTCGCCTTTATATTTTTTCTATAATGATAAATATACTATAACACTAACAATGTAAAAAATTTCTTCTTAATACTAATTTTCTCTTACACTGTCAATACCCACACTTTTTAATACAGCATGAATATCTAGATCTGCTGCAATTTGTGATGGATGAAAACCCGGTCGAAAATAATTACGTACAGATTTTCTTATTTGTCGCTGCACCTGTTTATTTTTCTTTATTTTACGCCGTAACTTCCATATTTGATAAAGTGACAAGCCATCCTGTTTAAGCAACATAAAGCTACCATAGGTTAACCACGCCATAATGTCGAAAGTAACCAGAATATAGGCCGTTATTCGCATCGGGTAACCAACTTTTGCGTATTGCATAACATCATAACTCACCGATCGATGCTCCATTTCCTCACAGGCGTGCCAAATGATAAATCGCTTCATCTCTGGGTGCACACCCTCGAGTATTGATGGTTCAGTCAGAATGGCGGCGGCATAAGTGGCCGTATAGTGTTCGGCAGCAGCAGTGGTGGCAATATTAAAACGTGTCAGTCCCGATCTATAGGCCAGTTTCCGATAGCCTGAAAAGCGTTGCAGAAATTTGTTGAAACGGTATCCCTGTTTCTCCATCAGTTTAAAATACAGTTCATGATTCACTGCATGCATGGCTTCCTGACCGGCAAAACCTGCGATTTGTTGCGCTAACCCAGGGTCATCAATCCGGTTTTTAAATTCGACTACAGTTTGAATAAAAAATCTCTCACTGGCAGGGAAAAGCAAGTTAATCGCATTAAATCCGTGCGTAGCAACGGCATTGTCCCGACACCAGTGCCTGGGGATGTTGTCATCAAATTTGAATTGCGGTTGACGTACCTGAATTGTCTGTACGCTGTTTAGCCTAGATTTCGGCGATGGTTCAGTTACCATTTTTGCTGGCCTTGGTATTTGCCTTAATCAATTTTTTTGCGGTCACGATATTATCGATTTCGGGTGCAATATGGGTATCGTGCGGAACAGTGACACTGGGTGCCAGCAGTGTACCTCCCAACACTTTAGCGTTCTCCTCAAGCAGAGCGCCAAGTAACCGGCCTTGATAATTTTTCACGCCTGTGGGGGTATTAATACGATGAGATTTTCCATCAGCTCGATAGTCCATCATAATGGTAGCAAATGCTGCACTCCCCTTCTGGAAAATAGAAAATTGATACGGGCCGTTTATTAAAAACACTTCCTGCTCGGTGATACTGGAGACTAATACCAGATCGTGCATCAACCAGGTATTATCGTCGACAACCGAAAATTCTATCTTTGCACCATCACGCAACTGGACATTGTTACCGAGCATGCTAAATCTAATCACGCTATGGGCACCGACCTGGCAACCAGGGCCGATGATTGAACCTTCTACCACAGCCGTCGAATGAATATTAGCGCTCGGATGAATACTATTCCATTTTAATGGCAATCTTTTTCTAACTGATCTTGGTGTTCTGCTAAAGAATGTCTTTAACCAGGCCATCGGTGATTTTTTAACGGTGCTTGCCAACATTGAAAACAAGGCTATCTGATTGGCAAATAATAAGTCGTGATCGCAGGTATAAGGCATTAGCAATGCCAACGGTGTGCTATTTATCATTGTTGGCATTAATGACACCGGGTAATTAATGGGCGTACGGATTTCTGGCAATGTCACCGTTAGCGTTTCAACTAGCACTTCTCTTTTTATTTTTGCGTGTTTACGCAAGTTGGCTATTAGTGGTAATCTGAGTTTGCCTCCGTCATCTAGATAGCGGCTATGGCTATAATAGTCGCGTATGGCTTCTTTAGAGAGGGCCAGCTTAAACCGCAACTCAGTCGCATGCCCCTGATACCGGTTAATGGATTCAATGATCGCTTGCAATCCTGAAGAATCAAATAGCAGATTATCGTCTATACTAACAACCCATTCACTTTGCTGACGCTTGTTAATTGCGCCCAAAGCACGACCATTGAACTGCTCTACACTTTTGCAAAGCAATCTTCGCCTCAACAACTTAGAATAAATTTTATCCTGTAAAAAATGTACCATCCAGTCATCTACCTAACGTGTTTACTCGTAGCCCGGACTTCGCGCAGCGAACGCCGGGGAATAATAACCCTCTTAAATTCAATCAAAATTCTACAACTCTCTATTGGAAATAATTTTCGGACACCCCCTCACTTTGCTAATATTGCTATGTTCATTTCCCGGCGTTCGCTACGCGAAGTCCGGGCTACTGGCTATTGTTACCCGATTTGTTCCTCCCGGCGTTCGTTGTGCGAAGTCCGGGCTACTGGCTCATGAATCGGGGCCAAATTTAGCGTTGGCCTTCTTTTAATAATTTGCCATGCGCCTACCAGTGCCAGGCAAAGTGCGAACCATTGATAAAACCCAATGCCAAGATAAACGCCAGCAATTTGCTCGCGTAGAAACTCTAGCAAAAAACGCATTAAACCATATAGAAAAAACACAATAAATATTCGTTGCCCCGAAAAGCGATTTTTACTATGCACCGATTGCATAAAGACCATTAATAGTATTAACCCAATCGCTTCAAAATACTGCACGGGTACTCTGGGAATACCGTCGCCAAAATCAAAGCCCCAGGACACTGGCACACCGTAACAACAATGTTGAAACAAACACCCAATCCGGCCTATCGCCATCATCGCAATCGCCCCTCGGGCAAAAGCGTCGCTGGTATTGGCATGATTATTTATAATTCTCTTATAGATAGAAACAAATACAAACGAAAAGAAAATGCCACCGAGGACGGTTTTTGGTGACACCAACGCATCCCACGCCAGTTCTTCGATCATACCACCCGCGATAAAAGCCGGGATTGCGCAACCAACCATCGCACCAAAAAATGCCAGACTTAATATCACCCACGACTGACGTTTGCTTAATGGCCAGCTGAGTGCATCTTTACGAATAAGATAACCCCCGACAATTGCCGCCAATAGTACGAATACCTGGTACATCACCCGACTGCCACTTTGGGCGATCAGTTCGTAAGACTCTAACGGTGTATGTAATACCAGTAGCACGATAATTATGCTGACAGACAAACAATAAATAGTAACAGGAACCCAGCCACCGTAATTCCGACGACAGCCAGCGTTAACATCATTAATATATAAAATATTTTTTGGGCAAAGGATCTGCTTTTACGCTTATCCTTGTCCATATCAGCCCACTCGACCAATTCTTCCTCTATCTTTGGTTTTGTCGTGTTATTTTCATTTCCATCTTCACTCATAAGTTGATTTACTCTTTGGTTTAAAATGTAAAAAAATATGCGGCTTACTCGAACGGGTGCTAGTACTGTCAATAATCAATTGCTCGGCAGCCAACCACGGGCTATTGTGATGTTCCCAATGTAATCCATTATTGAACAACAGCCGGTTATACCCTTTTCCAGAATAGGTCGTTACCGGATTACCCTTAATAGGCGGATGTTGCCCATAGTTATGCAAGGCGACCAATGACCAGCCTATATACATTGTTATAAAATATAAACTAAACATTTCCAGTCCCGCCAATACCAGTCCACTATAAAACAACGCGAGAAATAAGCGTTCAATTTTTACCAATGCCTGAATTTCTAGTAAACTCGCTTTACTGATAGCAAACAACCGTTCGTTGCTGATGTTCCAGATTATTTGTCTGGGCCAGCCGATGCTATAACTCAGCACCCCTCTGGGTTCAAGTTTTCCAGCTTCGCTTAAGGCGATTTTTTTAATCCAGGTGGTTGAATAATCTTCTAGTCTGTTATTATACTTATGGTGGTTATAGTGGTGTAATCGATAGCCGCTAAACGGCAGGCCCGTCAAGAGACTTAATAGGCAATTGGTAAAGCGACTATATTGCCGTTTATAGTGTACGCACTCGTGCAGGAATATATGCAAGGTAAAATTCATTGCTATACTGGCCGTTAATAATAGCAACAGCGATACAGCCAGGTTATAGTGAAACATAATCATTGCGCCGCTTAGCAGAATCCCTTCTAGGACAGGGAATACCAGCATGCGAACCGGGAATGTTTTTTTATCACGTATAGACATTTGACACTTGTTAAACCTGCTGAATTAATTCCGGTTTGGCCTCTGCCGGATTTTTATTGAATAGCTTAAATGAAGAGGCCAAGTCGTTGATTAAATCGACCGCCGATTCCAGTCCAAAACACAAGCGCACCAGGTTTTTGCTAATCCCCATCGTCTCTTTATCCTTTTCCGATAACGATGCATGACTTCCCGACCAGGGTTGCGCAACCATTGAGGTTACACACGCCATAGCCGTACCGGTCGCAAATAATTGCAACGATTCGGCAAATTCTTTGTAGTTAATTTTAGCTGATTCCGAAAATTCGAAAAATAAAATACCACCATATTGTTGTAACTGAGTGCCATCGATATGCGGGAACCATGTCTTTGCAACAACCGCTTCGGTCTGAAGATATTCGTATAGCCTTCTGGTAGTCGTCACATGTTCGCGCATCCGCAATGGAAAGGTTTGCAAACTTCTTCTCATCAGCCAGGCGCTATGTGGGTCGAGTATCGCACCACTATAAAACCGGGTGTCCGCTATTTTTTTTGCGAGTTGCTTATTGTCGGTCGAGACCAGTCCACCCATCACATCGCTGTGCCCGGATATAAACTTGGTCGCACTCATTACGGATATATCAGCGCCAAACTGTAGCGGTTTTTGGAATAACGGAGTTGCCCATGAATTATCGACAACAACCAGCGCGTTCGCATTTTTTCTATGGACACTATCTGCGATTTCTTTAATCGGTATTGTTTTAAGAAACGGATTAGTGGGGGTTTCAAAAAACATCATAGACACATCATCGGGTATCTGATCTCTGCCCTGTTGATGTGATAAATCCAGTATCGTTAATTGCAAATGTAACTGTACCGCCAGTCGCCGAAACAAATTCAAGCTGCAGCCGTATATATCCTTGTTTATCACCAGATGATCGCCAACATTTAACAGTGACAGGCTTAGCGTTATCGCCGACATTCCCGTAGTGGTGGAAATAACCGTTTCGCAATTCTCGATTAATGACATCGCCGTTTCCAGCTCAACACTGTTTGGATTGCTTTTGCGGGTATAAAAATACGGCGAGTCAGCAGAAAACGCGCTGTTTTGATAAATCGGCGTGGTCACCGGGTCAGTCATTGCATTATCGACACGATAATGAAGCGCTTGTGTTTCCTGTGTAAAGACGGGTGGTGATTTTTTCATTATAAGACCCTAACCTGTTTTTTCTCTAGCGTATAAGAATACGATCCGATTGAAGACTGATCGATAGGGACTGGAAAATGCGCTCTATCCAAAACGGGCAAGATGTTAAACTGATTTTCAGAATGCCATTGCATAACAATACCCGTTTCGCTATCGGATCGTTTGCAGACAATAAATCTATCTAAACCTGGCCCTAAGGTTCTAAGCAAGGGTTTATACTCGGACTTGCCTCCCGACTGGTCTTGATCCGCGCCAACGCCGAACGGTTGAATTTTCACTAAGTCTATCGCGTTATCGCCACTGCGCACAATATGAATCGCCTGGACCGATGCCGACCATTTGAAGGTAAGTTGATTACGCACCGGTTTGGCTATTTCGATATTTTCCAACGGTTGCTTTTCTTGCCAGAGTTCTTTGATCGATGACTGGCACCCACATTGCCTGCAGGTCCCATCGCCATTGAGATTTTCAACACTCGCCGTCAAACCATAACGTTTAATCAGCGTCAGTCCGCATTCGACGCAGGCGGTATCATTGACATTGGCTTTATTAACGTTGCCAAGATAAACGTGCTTGATCCCGGCATCAAATGCTAGTTGCCTTGCCCGCTGCAAGGTGCTCACTGGCGTTCTCTCTACATGGGAATATTTATAAGCCGGATGAAAAGCAACAAAATGTAACGGCACATCGATACCTAAATTGGTCCGTACCCAAGAAACGGTTCGTTTGATATCTTCGTCATTATCATTTAATTCCGGCACGATCAATTGACTAATTTCCAGATGCCGTTGGCTACGTTGAACCTGGATGATCCGATCAAGTACCGGTTGTAATTTGGCTTTGGTAATCCGTCGGTAAAAACGCTCACTCATCGATTTTAAGGAAATGCTAAAGATGTCGATACAGTCAATTAATTCTTCGACGGGTTCCTTTTCGATATAGAAAGCGGATTTGTATAAAGTTCTGATGCCATTGGCTTGCGCCAGTTTTGATGTCGCCAGTACAAACTCGTGCCAGACCACCGGGTCATTATAAGTCCAGGACAGCACTTCGATCTGGTTGGCGTTACATATATCGATAACCTGTTGTGGGGAATAGATTTGTATGGCTTTATGATCCAAGTACTTAACCTGTGACGTTTCCCAGTTTTGGCAAAACGAGCAGTTCATCATACAGCCCACATTTCCCATACTCAGAATTCTGGCACCCGGACGATAGTGATTAACCGCTTCTGTTTCGATAAATTCTTCGGTCGCCGTTAACGCCATTCCGAAATTATAGGTTTTTAGCACACCGTCAATCGAACCCCTTACCCGACAGGAACCAGTTTTATTGTTACGGATCTTGCAACGTCGCGGACATAATAGGCATTCGACACGCTGGTCTTTATACGGTTGCCAATGCATTGCATCCTGTACCTTCCCCAACTGATTAACGTACTCGTCATAACTTTGCTTATTCTTCATAGTACTGCTGCTTTCACTGATTGCTTGAAAAGTAATTGGTATTCATCATCGATTTGCAAACCTAATGCCCGCAGGCAATCGTAACCGGCTAAAAAATTAGCCATTTTAGCTGACTGATATCGAGTCAGCGCCTGCTGGTAATAATTTGCCTCGGTTAGCTTTACCGGTAATGATTGTAAGTAAACCATCGCATCATCACTGTTATTATTACCGGTAGACTGATTACCGGTAGACTCGTTAAAAAATTCGGGCATACGTTCGATAAAAAGTGCCGGGCGTTTGCCGTCGACCCAACACTGTGTGTTGTTATTGGCCAGCTTAATGTGGCGTATTGCTTCATACGGATCTAAGGCAATTAAATAATCAAGCTTCCCGGCTGGTATTTCTGCGGCTAGCATCGTTATCTCTGTATCGGCAAAACGAAGTTCCGAATAGACAATGCCGAGTGACTGAGCACCGCCTTTATGGACGGTATACTGACAATACCGACCATGATTAACCGCGAGTTGGGCAATGATACGGCTGAGCTTGTTAACACCTTGCCCACCAATCCCGGCAATAATCATATTAGACATTCGCCACTTCCGTTTTTACCTTGGGTTTATAGAGAGGGTCGCTAACTTTAATCGCATCGTTAGGGCAAATATGCACGCAAGCGCCGCAGCGTCGGCAAGCATCCATGTCGATCGTCAATTGCCTGGAGGCAATGTTAATTCTATTAATGGCCGGACACTGTAAAGACTCATAACATAATTGGCAATCGCCACAAAGCGAAGGCTCTATCGTTAACGTTCGTTCGCGCATTCGCCTGGCGCTTTCCGCGTTGACTTGCAACGCACAATCCCCGGTGACCCAAACAACCTTGACACCCGTTAAGCGGTGCGCATCGTTAATCGCCTTTTCGACCTCGGTAGCCGCAAACGCATTGACCTTGAATACCTGTTTGACCCCAATTGATAACAACAATGACATAACATCGACACGTCCCGATGTTGTCGGCGACGCCTGATGACCGGTCATCGCCACCGCACGATTATCAAACAGTATATGCACCATATTAACTTCATTTTCAACCGCACTTAGCAACGCCACCAGCCCACCGTGAAACAGACTACCTTCACCGCCGGTCGATACCAGTTTTTGTTGCGGTGATATTTGCGCGATGCCCTGAGACATACCAACACCAGCATTCATACACAGTAACCAATCCGTTCTATGCGGCGGCAGCGATGAGCAACCAATATCACCGCCGATAATACCGTCTGCCTCTTTTAGTGCCTGATCTATCGCAAAAAAAGACGATCTATGTGGACAACCTTCGCAAAAAGTCCCCGGGCGTGGCGGTGCGGTGCGATCAACGGCAATGGCTTTGTCCGCTATCGCAAGATCAAATAATTCCGTGAAAAATACCAATACCTGTTGATAGCGTAATTCGCCCCATGGCGGAAAAACGGTCTTACCGCGTATTTGACAATCGACCCGGCCAAACAAATCACGTTTGATCATGGTTTCGAGAAAACCATCCTGATCTTCGATAATGATGACATCATTTTTTGCATGACAAAACTGAAAAATAGACTCAACATTAAGCGGATAAGTTTGCTCAATATTTAATAAATGTACTTGTGACCCTAACGCCAGATCGTTGATCACCTCACAGACCAAGGCGTAACTGGCTGCCCGGGTAATAACCCCCAGCGTCGCTTTGGGGTTATATTTTTGTTGAACACCATAATTGAATCTGGCAAACTTCTCCAGTCTTAGCACATGCTGTTGATGGTTACTGACAGCACTGTTCCCGACATTGATCAGGTCCGCCGGATTTTTGTTAAACTTAAACAACGGCTTTTTTCTATCCGACTGAGCTTCACGCTTGAGCAAATTTGCCTGATACGCCAACCGCCCGCTGATAAATACCAGCACCGGTAAACGGATGCTTTCAGAGATCGTAAATGCCTTTTTAACTGCATCATAAATACTCTGTACACTGGTGGGTTCGAGCAAGGGGAAATTAAACTGGGGCGCATACCAGTGCACATCCTCTTCACCGGTACTGGTTCGCGCGCCGGGATCAGTGCCAACGACGATAACCAGTCCGCCTTTTATTTTTAGCGGCCCAGCGTAGTTTAGTGGATCGGCAGCGATGTTTAGGCCAACGTGCTTCATCACCAGAATCGACCTGGCACCAGAGACACTAGCCCCCATGGCTGACAGGGCGGCGATATGCTCATTTAACGCATGATTGATAATGGGAAGTCGTGGCCGTGATGCGCATGCAATAACATCGACCACGCGATTAACGGGTGAACCTGGATAATGAGATACATAATTAACTTGAGCATCTAATGCCGCATAGGCGATAGCTTCATTACCATCAGCTAGGAGTTTATCCATTAGCAGCACGGAACTTAAATCGAAACATTGAACCCTATTCCCCGATAAAGCAGTAATAGTCAGTATTATACTGATTCAAGCCAAGCTTTGTACAATCGCGGTTTAAGTGTCTTAGAAGTATACAATTATTACCCATTTTCCAATTCTAATATGTACACATATTGAACATCTGAGTCTATATTTTAAGCATTTATCCGCTGATTAATAAAATCTATTTTTTAAGACCATCCATAACGCGGTGCGGATAACTATCTCGGGGCTACTGAATATTCAGATTCCAGCACTATCATTGCTACCCCCTATTACAATATTCGTATTTCAAGCTATGCTTAAATTAGAATAAACAACTTTATACAAATTAATAAACTTATACTCCCAAATCCAAAGAAGGGGTAACCTGATATGGGACTATTAATAGATAAACTGGTCGTTTATTTTGTATTTATGATCGGTATCTCCTTTGTATTACAACCCAGTCAATGGTGCAAACTGGTACACGATGCCATAGACGCACCCTACAAACTCTTTCCAATTGTCTTGTTTATGTTGTTTTTCGGTCTCTTTATCTTACTCGGACATAATATTTGGGAAGCCAGCTGGCGGGTTATCGTTACAATCACCGGGGTGGTACTGGTGCTAAAGGCCTGTGTTTATTTACTCTTTCCGCAATTAGTATTGAATCTTGGTTACTGGACCGATAAAAATATCGAACGCAATATACGAATTTCAGGTTTACTCATCCTACTGGTTATTGCTTATCCCTTTTCACAACTTATATCGTTGCTCACCCGTTAACGACCTGCACTGTTTATCGCGATAAAACCAAAACAGGTAAACGCTGTTTACGTCTATGGATCATGTGAAAACGCTTGATAATATTCGTTCGGGAAAAAAATGATTAGGCTTAAGTAAATGAAACAAATTTTATTATAGGCACCTGGGTTAGCAAGAATGATCCTCGTCTATATCGGAAAAAATTTGCTTTTTCACCTACTAACGGTGATACTACGCCTGCTTAGCTATTACCGTAGCGTTAAGTCTAAGTTATCCATGCAACATGACATATTAAAAATATCACCGTTTATTTAGGAAGTAACGTGAAGGTCGGAACGCAACATCTATTTATCCTCTCACTGACAATTTTCAGTTTATTGACTACGAATATTTCCCTTGCAAAAAAGTCGGGGAAGGAAAATTCTGTTAATAAATCTGTCAAATCACATACTCAAGGCACAAAAATTCGTATTGGCTGGATATATGCAATGGCAAACGCACCAGCAATCATTGCCGAAAAAAAGGGGTATTTTCTGGAACAGGGGTTAAGTGTCAGTCTCAAATCGTATAAGGTCGGTCCAGACTTATATAAAGACATAGAAGCAGGCAAAATTGATATCGCTTATATCGGCGTCCCGCCCATCTATCACTCGCACGCCAAGGGACTTAAGAATAAAATTATTGCCAAGGTTAATTACGGTCAGTCTTCTGTCATCGTACATAATAATTCTACTGTCAAAAAGATTGAAGATTTACGTGGTCTAAAGCTTGCTGGCTATAAAACCGGTAGTGGTATGGATGTCTTGTTACGAGGTTATATACTGAGTGATTTAGCAGGAATAAATCCGCGTTCAGATATAAATATAATCACGATAAGCCCAGAAAAAATGGGATCAGCAATTGAACAGAAAACCGTAGCCGCCGCCTTTAGCTGGGAACCCTTTACCAGCAAATATTTATTGCGCGGTAATACCAAAATTATTCTTGATGTCAATAAAAAACTGCCACGATATCCCTGGTATGTCATTATGGCTTCATCAAAGGCTATAAAAAATAAAAGAGCCGGGATAGTCAAAGTATTAAAAGCACATAGAAAAGCCATTCAGTATCTCAATTCTGCCCCGGCAGCTGGAGACAGTATCATCATCCAGACGTTTGGCTTGACTGCCGTTAAAGATAATAAGAAGCACATACACACCACTGCTGATATAATCGCATCAGCAAAACAAAGACTAGGGTGGCAGGCAAGGCTGTCCAGGGGCGACATACGTTTTATGCAAAGACTTGTTAACTATTCTTATAAGTTGGGCTATATAAAAACTAAAATTAATATAAACGATATTATTGATATAAGTTTTTTATTCGAGTCGGTAGTAAACTAGCACGTATATAAGCTAGATAATGACTATAATAAACTAGATAATTTGGAAACGGCATCGGCAACGGATAATTGGTTTTGCTGACACCCATGTCGGACAGTATATTTGAGAACGCCGTTGGTAAGATTAAGTTGCGGATCGTTGTTATTTTCTAAACAGATTGCGCTAATGGTATCACGTATCGCCTGTCGGCCTAATGCATCATAGCCGGTGCGAATCAATGCCTGTTGTATCAACTTTGCCATATTAAACAAGGCTGGTATATCATCGACAGAGAGGTCTTGATCTACGCTAAACGGTATTGACTTTCCCGTTGATACTTCTATCGCCTTTTGAAACTTTGCCAGTTCACGTATCAATTGAATACGGTTAATCGATTCACTAAACGGTAATTCGCTATTTAAATTATTCAATAGCGGATACTTTTCTATATCAAATATCGTCATCGCAACAATCATATGCGCTTGAATATAAACCTTGTCCGCAGTTACATTTTCTCCTTGTTCCCGCGATATTCTGCTAGCGTCGCGAAGACTACGTAATACCAATACTGCCGATGATTCATAGGCCACGAAGAAACCTGAAAATGTATTGCCGTTGGAGACATGAACTAGCAGCTTAGGTAAATCAAAATCAAAACCAGCGTTGACTAACTTTAGCAAACCATTAACCCGGTTAAGCATGCTGTCAATGCAATGGGCCTGCTCTGAAATGGATTGGTAATCGACATTCACTGACTAGCGCTCCTGTTAATTTACAACACTGACTCAATTGCATTTTTAATATCATGTTCGGGGAACCGCGTGTTTGTCCAGTCTTCCTGTATTAACAGCACGCCGTCAGCTAAGGTTACTGCTTTGCTATCAGAGGATTCGAGATTAATAACTGAAATAGACTTCAAGGATTCCTGCATAGCCTCTTTTGCCAAATCGTCAATGCAAATGTCCCTGCATGCACTGATAATACGCCCTAACACTTGGTGCTCGATTTCCATCATGGACTCGAGCGTGGCAAACGATTCCCAGCTAATATTAATATCCACATCACCGGCAAAAAGATTCTTTAGTGTTTTTTTACTATCAGGAATTATTTCTTCTTCCAAATATAATCGGTTTCTTTTTTCTTTTAGACCCATTTTCTGTACTCCTGAATATTCTTGGATAAGGTAATAAACGTGGTATGAATTAGAATGGGTTATCTAGCTGTCGACATGCTGATGCTAAAATGATACGAATTTAGCGTTAAATAGCGACGAATTTACGACTTAAAGTAGTTTCTTACCTACAGTTAAAGTAAATTCTAGGATAGTAGGATTTTAGATTAGTGCAGACTAATTCCGCGGCCTGTAAACAATAAGTTTAATAACAATACTGAGAAAAAATATTGGAAAAAAGAATGCACCCGTCATTGCAAATTCTGTGAGCATGCCTGCTTCACTAGACTGATGTTGTGTCGTCATTCCCAGAATTAATGCACAAATACCCCATATCACCAGCGTCAAGATATAAGGCCAACGGGAATCTCTCATTATAAGTGGTATAACAAGCGCTGCTACCACCGGAAAGTAATAAAGTAAATACGCCGTTGTTTCACCTAATGATGAACGTAATGCGATCGATTTTGAAAATTCAAATATTATTTCCATTCATACAAACCTGTTATTATTATTTCAATACTTCACTGTTTCTGGATTGTTCCTGGAATTCTTTATGTCAATAAGTTAATAATAGATCAATATAGGTATATCTTCTATTTATCAAAAATGCGAAATTCTCAATTTTGACTAATATTTTATCAACAATCCAGTAAAAAAAGGTTAAATCACTAAAAACTCGATTTCCAGCTTAATGCCCACAAGATTTTTAATGCTCACAAATCTGGGGTCCTTATTTTACCCTATTTCAGCCATACTAGTAAAACGCGCAATTAAAATTCTCACCTATTTAATAACGCAGGTAACCCGAACTTCGCGCTGAGACCGGGCAGGTATTAAGTAAAAACAAACTTATGAGTAGCTACTGTAAATCTTAAATCGATATGAAGAGAAGCCTGTCAACACTCTCCTTCAGTAACTCATCAGCTTTTCTTCTTGAGCATTCTAATATTTATTTAATAATATAAGTTAGTCAGCTTATATTATTCAACTCAAACTTAGCCTATAATATTACGCTAATAATCATATAACATAATCATTTTTTACATTTTTAATTATTTAGTTTAATCAGTTATTAATCTGGTCAGGACAAGATCCTGACAATAATCGCAATTGCCAATCAAGTATCGGAATCAGTACCTATGAAAGAATCAAAGTCTTTACTGCGTTTGCCTGTTTTTATATTATTTACTCCCCTACTAAGTCTTTACAGCAATTCCGTTTTACCAGAAAACCCTTCCCCAGTTAACATCGATAATTCAGAAATATACGAAAAACAGTACACGGGGTTCAAAGTATGGCTAGACTGCAATCAAGGAGGTGCCATCGCCTTTTATTATCGATTGGATAAAGACACAGGTAATGCCAGTCGACATCGCATCTCCTTTAAAAAGGATAAATCTGTGCCCGACAAATGCCAGCCAAATTCTGGAAAAACTTATCGCGTATCACTTGCGGGTAGCACCAGCATCGCGATAAAAAATATGCGTTGGGATCGAGGACACCTGGTTCCGGCAAATCATCTCGACAACAGCCCCCTGGCACTTCGTGAAACTTTTTTTGTTACCAATATTCTACCGCAAAATGCGTATTTCAATCGATCACAAGGCGCCTGGCGTTATACGGAAACCATTAGTGAATGTTATCGCGAGATTACCCCTTTGAGTATATGGGGTGGGGTTATTTGGGGAAACGATAGTAGCAATGATTATTTTACCAATACTCACGGCATCAAAACACCGGATTATTGGTGGAAATTAATTTACCGACACGATAAAAAACAATATGTCGCCTGGATTTTTCCAAATAACGCGACTGCCTCAAAGTCCCGAATCGACGAATATCTTGTTTCGTTAAAAACACTAAAATCGAAATTAAAGTTTATTCCGAATTTAGGTGTGCTAGAACGATTACCGGATACCCGTACGATACCTGCAAAAAGTTGGGAAGTGAAAAGAAAGGGCCGCCATCTTCTCTGTGAAAATCAGCTTGCGTCAATCGGGTAGGCGTATCGCCCACCAGATAAACCAAATTAGCAGGATCTGCAAGGGCAAACGTAAATATAAAAATACAACAGGTATCTCAGCGAATTTTTCAGGATGTAAGGCCATGTTTACGTTCGCTGGAAATACCACTACACATAAGATAATCAGGCCATACCCGGCGAGTAATCGTGATTTTGGTATTAGTATTGCAATCGCACCGAGTAATTCAAGCACACCACTGGCAATCACGATTTCCCAGTGATAACTCAAATAGTCCGGCATAATCTTAATAAAAAAATCCGTTAATAAAAAATGCGCAATGCTGCCGGTTAAGAAGAAAAGCGAAATAACTAAAATTGGGATGCGGGGCATAAAATTTATATTCCGGGCATAAAATTTATATTCCTAACAAGGCGATATTACAATCTGACTTTCTAACTGATTCAGTAAGTAGCCCGGACTTCGCGCAGCGAACGCCGGGAGAACAAACATCCCATTTTTCGTTGTCGTAATCAGCTACCGACACCTTACACATACGCCTGCTCTAATTGAATTTCGAATATTATTCCTTTTTCCCGGCGTTCGCTGCGCGAAGTCCGGGCTACTCTTAAATATACTATCAACTCTAAACCGCCTAACTTGTTTACCTAATTATAGCGTATAACCCGTTGTTCTTAGCGTGGCAAAACATCGGCGAAGACAAACCCGTCTCGGTGAACTACTTCACCAACCGTGATATCAATCGT
>QILK01000049.1 GCA_003233345.1 Gammaproteobacteria bacterium
CTGGGTAGATTTCACGGTTAAAAATACATCAGAGGTGCGTGATTTTTATCGTTTAGTCATTGGCATTCAAGTTGAGTCTCTAGCGATGGATGATTACGTGATGAAATCACCCATAAATGATAAAATACAAGTGGGGATTTTCCATAAGATTTTTGCTAATTAGCCATGAAAATAAATAATGCTAAACAACGGTTCTCTGGTCGAGTTGACAATTACATAAAATATCGTCCATCTTATCCATCTGAAATTATTGAAACACTACAGGCTGCATGTGGTTTACGATCGAGTTCTGTGGTTGCGGACATCGGTTCTGGTACCGGTATTTTGAGCCAATTATTATTGGATCAAGGCTATCAGGTATTGGGTGTTGAACCCAATGTCGCTATGCGACAGGCCGCAGAGCGTTTGCTCAAGGAGTATGATAATTTCAGTAGTGTTGATGCAAGTGCTGAACAGACAACATTGCAAACAACCAGTGTTGATATGGTTATTGCTGCACAAGCCTTTCATTGGTTTGATATTGATGCCGTAAAAAAAGAATTTAAACGTGTTCTAAAAAACAAGGGTCAGGTTGTGTTGGTATGGAATGAACGGTTGACAAATACCAGCGAATTTCTGATAGCTTATGAAGCGTTGTTAATGAAATACGGTATAGATTATCAGCAAATCAATCATAAAAAATTTAACCAGCAAAAAATAAAAGCTTTTTATTCTCCACAGCGGTGTCATGTTGAAAATTTTCCCAATGTGCAAATATTTGACTTTGAAGCACTGCAAGGTAGGGTGTTATCATCATCGTATGTGCCGAATGAAGGACATAAGAATTACGCATCAATGCTGCAAGGACTTCAAAATTTATATGATAAGTTCAATCACCATGATACCGTCAATATTGAATATACGACAGTGATGTATTACGGGAAATTGTAAATTTAGAAGATTGGCAAGGTCAAGTTTTTTAGATTCTTACTACGCTTAATAATGGCCTTATTTATTTTTTCGGAATTGCAATATTAGCGAACGTAATTGGTTAGCGAAGTGAGAAAGTTCCTTAGTCGTGTTTTGTGTCTGTATACTCAACGCTGCATTCTGCTCTGATACACTATTAATATTGACCACATTTCGATTAATTTCCTCGGTAACCGAACTTTGCTCTTCTGTCGCGCAGGCGACCTGCATGTTCATGTCAGCAATATTTTCCACTACATCAGCAATCGTTTTCAGCGAGTCCCCCGCTTTTTCCGCCTGTTGCACACTGTCATTCACGCGATTGCAACCATTTTCCATTGCACTCACCGCATCACGTGTACTGTCTTGTATTCCTTCAATCATCTGTTGGATTTCTTGGGTAGACTCTTGTGTGCGGCTGGCTAAGGAGCGAACCTCATCTGCCACGACGGCAAAACCACGACCCTGTTCACCGGCTCGTGCCGCTTCGATCGCGGCATTCAAAGCCAATAGATTAGTCTGCTCTGCAACACCATGAATCACATCCAACACAGCCCCAATACTTTCGCTTTGTTCCTTGAGCTTGCGCACCACATCAGCCGCCTGATTGACTTCGCCCGACACCTCTTTAGCCACACTAATTGTAGAAGATACTTCCTGCTTGCCTGTATTTACATACTCATTCGCTTGCTGCGCTGCGTCTGCTGCTTCAGCGATATTGCGTGCCATTTTCTGCACGGTAGAAGACATCTCAGTCATGGCTGTGGAGAGTTGTCCGATCTCTGACTGCTGTACACTAGCACCTTCACTGGCCTGACAAGCAATTTCTGAAGTCTGGGAAACAATGTGTTTTAACTGCTCAGAGGAATCTTCGAGACGGGCTACCACGCTATTGATTTCAAGCTTGTGTGCATGAAGGACAAGATTCAATCTGGCGACTTCGCTCAATGAACCCGCATAGACCATGCAGGCCAAATCGTTATCAAAAATGGATTTTGCCTTTGCACCCAGTTTAACCAGTGGCGCTGCTATCACACGCGCCATGGCATATGAAAGCCCCAGTCCGGCAAGCAATGCGATACCTGCGTGCAGGAAGGATATTTGCCCCACTAAAAGTGCGAAGGAGACACACGACAATAACATCATTGAAATTCCGGCCATAATTCGTGTAACAAAACCAAATTGCAGCCAACGCCTAAAGGGAGGCTTGCCATCGCGAATGCGTTTGTACAATTTTTCAGCCCGCTCGATATGTTTTTTATCAGGAACTGTACGGACCGACTGATATTCAACAACCTCGCCATTTTCTATAATCGGTGTAACATAGGCATCCACGTAATAGTGGTCTCCGTTTTTGCAACGATTCTTGACAATGCCCATCCATGAGCCGCCGTTCTTAATTGTTTGCCATAGGTCCGCAAAAGCGGCAGGTGGCATATCGGGATGACGAACTACGTTGTGGTTTTTGCCCAGCAAGTCTTCGCGGTCAAAACCACTGACTTCAAGAAATAATTCGTTATGGTATGTAATGCTTCCCTTTTTGCAGGTGGTCGTAATTAGGTTGTCATCTTTACCAAATCGACGTTCCTTTCCTGAAACAGGCGTATTGACTTTCATGCTTTAAACCCCTACTTTTCCTTATTTTATTTGCTTATTTTATAAATAGACAACAGAACCCTTATCACTAACAATCGCCGAATTATTCACAAATCAGCTTGGATTCATCAACTATTATCGGTTAATTAGCATAGATCTTTAGTCCCTTGAAAAATGAAGTCAAATTGCAGGTATCTATCCAAAATAGGCTTAAGTCGACGGATATGACGGCGGTAAAACCAAGTATTTTTCTGGACAATCATTTTGTTGCCAATGCCAATATGGATTTGGTGCGCGAGCACCGAAAAGTGCTGGAGCTACCTGGGCGTAGACGAAGGCATAGAGGAAATTGCCGTAAGCGATCCATTGCCTATATTCAATCATAAAAAAGTTGAAGTGAAACTGTTGACAGCAAGCAACAGAGCTTTGAAATATTAGTAACAGTTTTTTAACCGAGATGATGTAAATAAACAAAAGAGTTAGAGATATTAATGTCAATGGTGAAAAATATATTTGCTTGGTTGATGAATTATTATTTCCAAATATAGTTTTAAAAGTTTGGGTTAAAAACGATAACGCCAGAAATACGAGCGATATTTTTACCGGTCAAGTGAAACGTCTGGTTAGGCAACATTTGCGCTGTACACTGATTGTGGAATAGAAGAATCATGCACGGTCAGCACACTCTTTTCATTGTTGACGGTAATACTCGCCTCAAACATTTCTGCGCCTGTCTCTTCTGCTATAAAATCAACACGATTAAGAAGCCCTTGCAGCGCAAGACCTATTTCCGTTTTTTTGCTCGGATCTAGTCCCAATTTCCTCCAACTCTCAGCAGCGTGAATCTCACCCGCTTTACCTCTTGTAAAAAAATTCTTTACCAGCAATTCAAATAGGCAATTTTCGCCTAGTACTTTCTTGAGAAAGACAATTATTTCTTTGTTTGCCATTTCGGTATTTGAAGGCAACATAGAACAAAGAACCGCAGGGAGAAATGTCGTCAATTTTTCGCCATTAACTCTACCCTTTAGAATGTCTTCCTTAACCATCTGCTCGTAGTCAGGCCGTGGATCAGAGCCTGTCCGCTTGGAAAGTTGTATCAGCGCCATCGCTTCACTTCTATGACCACTTACCCCAAAACCAGAAAGAAAATGATCTAAAATATCGTGAACAAAAACGGAAGTATTAATCATTGGCCCAGTCTCACGTGTGCTCGCGATAATTTCGGGGTCGCCGATAGTAACGTTTAGTTTCCAGCCCCTAGCACCAAACCCATCATCCCATACTTTTTTGTATGTGACCTCGATTCGCACACAATCATCAAATATTTGCAGGAACGCCGGTGGATATCGCCCCACATCAAGAATGGAACCTTCAGCAAGGTGTGCCATGTTGTCCCCTCTTGTCGCTTGAAGCAAGCAAGTTATTAACATAGCAAGCAACATCATCGGAAATGGTCTCAGATTCATCAGGCGTAATTCCTAGATGCAAAAAATCCAACAATAAATTAATCCTGACCTTAAACAGGCACATACAATCATCTTTAACTGTGAGCCAGTTATTTTCTAGAATTTTTACCCATTCAAATGGCGGCTTACTCAAAAATATTCTCGATTTATCCTGTTCTAGTATATTTATTTCACTATGTGAACAACCCATACGATTACCTTATCCTAGCCGGGCCACAAAGAAAACAAAAAATAGTAGCCCGTAAAATAGGGTAGGTCAAACCAATAAAATTCATTATTTATACTGTGACAACTGTCAAAGTAGTTGTCTTGTTATTTAGCAATTCCTTTGCTATATTAAAACCGACTTAAGATCGGTTTTAAGTTTAAAATCGGGTGTGAATATAGTGTTTTCTATAAATCATTGTATTCATTAAATATATTTAAATTATTTGCAGGTATCTCGACTAGGGCATTAGACTTAAATGGCCTCTCATATGCATCCCGATTACTCAACAACTTATCGTCGTACGATAAATTTACTCAATATTTTCAAAGGAATATTATGCAATTAAAAACATTAATTTTAAGCTCACTCTTTAGCTTGGCAATCATTACAAGTTTTTCGTCTGTAGCGACTGGTACTCATACTAACGGTCACGATGGGCAAAAATCTGCTGAGCAAAAAAATCAGGACTGTGTACAAAAAACAGATCACAAACATGATTCCGGCGCCGCAAAAGATAATGATGACTGTAAGGATGGGGAAAATCAACAGGAAAAAAGTAAGGATGGCCACAATCACACGCACTAAAAATTGTGGATGCCTAATTTCTCCGTGACTATGATTTTGTATAGTTTAACGCGCTCATTGAGAATTGCTATCACCAACATCAATATTTGACTTTCTCTTAAACTCAATATGACAAGCAAGGCTCAGCTACGAGCCCTGCTGAATGCTAATAAACTAGTATTGCAAGAACCTAGGGATATATATTAGAATTGTCGAAGTGATAATTGTCGAGGCCAGAACTTGCACCAGCAGAAAATCATTCTTTTCCTTATCATTGCGATGGTTAGTGTATCTTGTGAGCGCTCAGGCGAGCATGGAGAAGAAAAGCAACAAACAGAAAAACCCATCCGACCAATGCCAGATCCGGCAGTGATTGCAGCAGGTAAGACGATTTATAAAGATCATTGTCGCCAGTGCCATGGTATTAATGGGGTGGGTAACACTAACTGGCGGATAAAAAAGGCCAATGGCTTCTGGTTACCGCCACCGCTGAATGGAACAGCCCATACATGGCATCATCCAAAAAAGTGGTTATTCGACAGAATCAAAAATGGAAGTCCAAAAGGTAAAGGCGAAATGCCTGCCTTGAAAGACAAGTTGAGCGACGCGGAAATCAACGCTGTAATTGTATGGATGCAATCATTATGGCCCGATAATGTTTATTTTATGTGGCAGGAAAAAGATCGGGAATAAAAACCGAAGGCAAGAACAACAACGTTGTTTTAAATTAGACTTTCTGTTTTACAGATTGAACAACCCAAACAATATACTAGACATTATTACGACCTTAAGCGCCTTAAAATTTTTGGCCTTTAACTAAATCCCTATCATAGCAAACACAGTTGGTACTTATAGCCAACTTTAATAACCCTAGTCCCCAATAAATATTCATGTTTTTGACCTACATCAATGAAGAACATCTATCTTTACATTTACTATAAGCTTGGTGAAGTAGCATTTTATTCTCAATCTTTCTTATGAAGATCGAAAATAAAATATAATTTCTACAAAAGGATCTTAAATGCCAAATCTAGCAGATATACTTTTTCGAACTGCAGATGGAATATACGCGGTGGACGCAGGGCAGCATATAATTTATTGGAATGATGCCTGTGCCCAACTCCTCGGTGTTTCCACTAAAGAGGCGATTGGCCGGCCATGTAGCGACGTTGTCCGCGGTAAAAATTCTGCCGGACAGCCTTTATGTGGCGGAGGCTGTTGTAGCAGCTTAATTAAAGGTGGCAACGGACCCAAAACATTCCCTTTGCATACGCACAATAGCCAAGGGAATCATCTTGATCTGTCGGTCAATATAGTCCTAGTGCCCTCCCGTCACTGCAAACAATGGACTTGCATCCATATGTTATACTATGGTGATTCGCCAGATGCACATGAAGTCCTTGAGTACCACTCACCATATAAGCAAAAAACAATCTCACGATCTACGGTACACGGCCACAGTGTGGAGAACAAATCCAATCTCACTGCTCGAGAACATGAGATTCTACAACTTCTGGCAGAAGGTGTCCGTACAACTGTCATTTCACAATTGCTACATGTCAGTCCCGTGACTGTTCGCAACCACATCCAACATATCGAATCAAAACTTGGCGTTCATAGTCAGCTAGAAGCTGTCGCCTATGCCTACCGAAATAATCTTGTATCAATTCACAACTCAAAAAGGGGTATTGATCATGAGGAAAAAAATCGCCGTAGTCATCAGTGACAGACAAAGCGAAGCTTTTCGCATGTCAGTGGGTTTAACACTTGTTGATGACGTGATCGACTTATTTCTTCTCAATGACGAACTCGAATATAACGAACAAAACAACCTCAATCTCGAATTAATGCAAGAAATGGATATGAAGATATATTCAAACAACCTCAAAAATAAAAACTTAAAATATTTATCATTGGAAGACATGGCAAAGGCGCTCACAAACTATGATCATGTTATATCTTATTGATATATTAGATAATCCAGCCTGACCATCAAATACGTACACCCTTACAAAATGATGAAATTGCATCATATCATTCGCGAAACTTTATCAATAGGATTTGATAAGCAATTTTATTAGGCTTTAACGGCGCTAATGCTAGAAGAGTGAATACAAATGAAGCTAGGAATTATTGTTAACAACGAAACACATCTTAAAGAAATAACGGCATTGACCTTGGCGGCAACAAAACAAAAACATAAGGTCGTTATTTTCGCAATGGACAAGGGTACTTCGCTTTTGCCAAGTGATGAGTTTAAGAATCTGGCTAAAACAACTGATGTCTCCTTAAGCTACTGCAAACACAGTGCAACAAAATTTGGAATAAAGACAGAGGAGCTTCCTGAAAATATAATCTGTGGAAGTCAGCTTAACAACGCAATGATGATGCATGAGGCCGACAGAATAGTTGTCTTATAAATATTTCAGATTTTTACAGATAACAAGATATCAGATAAAACTAAGGTTTAGTGATGAAAATTTTACATGTCTTTAGCAACGGTACTTTTGAAACAGCACTTCATATCATTGAGTTGCAGTCCGCTGACGATCAAGTAGATTTCGTCGATCTCTCTGTAGGCGATATTTGCTATGACGCTCTTATTAAACAAATATTTTCTTATGACAAAGTTATCTCCTGGTGAAAATAATTTCTTTGTTTTTTTTGCTGACAATGATCGATACTTACAGACCCGTCTAATCATTCTGAGGTTATTTTAAATGACATATACCATCAGCCGTAGCCTTTTATTTTTTTGTTCTTGGTTACGATGGTTTGTCAAGGGAAGTCATCCTGTTATAAGACAAACGGAAAAAAAGGACGTAGAGAAAACGACACTGGAAAATATGGGTATTGCGCTAATCGCTCTGACTAGTCTGGTTATATTTCTAGCCCTGTTTCTACTCCGCACTTTCGATGATAATAAACTGACAAGTTGGAAATGGGTGTTTTCTACGACGACCCCTTATTCTATCCTTGGCATTCTTGCAATAGGATATGTTCTGGCTTATGGCCTCACCCGATGCCGTGTTATAGAAAAACTAACCGTACCTTTTCTGGTTCTTTCATCTTTTACTCTTACCATGATTCTATGGACAGAACCAGAGGTCATTATTGATACTTCGAGGTATTTTATACAGGCAAAGTATCTAGAAATTTATGGCATTAGTAATTTTTTCAAAGACTGGGGTAATAATCTTAGCGCGTGGACAGATTTGCCACTCATTCCGTTTTTATATGGATTACTATTTAAAATATTTGGTGAAAACCGACTAATTATACAAATATTTAATTCATTGTTATTTTCTGGAACGGTGGTATTCACCTACTTGATTGGCGTGACACTTTGGAACCGCTCTACTGGACTGTATGCTGGCCTATCTTTGCTCGGCATGCCCTATTTGTTGACTCAAGTTCCACTAATGCTTGTCGATGTTGCGACGATGTTTTTTTTAACAGTATCATTTTTTATGATCCTAAAAGCACTTCGACAAGGTAGTGGCTTTTTAATAGCTGCCAGTATCACAGTGGCATTCGCCATGATGTCAAAATACTCAATGTGGTTAATGATCACTATCGTACCGATTATTGCTGTAACGCATTTATTTGAAGGATATCATCACATCGTTAGACGTACAGTTGTCATAGCGGCAGGGGTTCTATTGCTTGTTGGTATACTATTTATATTCAAATATGATGTCATTACCAAGCAAATTAATCTTCTTCTAAATTATCAATGGCCCGGACTAAGCCGGTGGCGGGAAAGCCATATATCTTCATTTTTTTTTCAAATACATCCTTTTATTAGTTTAGCAGCGATCGCGTCGATTTATTTAGCCTTTAAAAACAGGAACATTCAGTTTGCTAGCGTTTCCTGGCTAGTTCTCTTGGTCATATCGCTTGGCATACAACGCTCGCGCTATATCATCCCGGTATTACCCATGTTGGCATTGATGGCCGCTTACGGGTTAAATACGATCGGAAGCCTTAAGATAAAACAGTATTTAATCTCCAGCATTGTAATCTATGGCAGTGTTATTGCCCTATTTGTATATCTGCCTTTCCTTCAAAGCACTAGCGCCACAAATATTAAACAGGCTGGCCGTTATCTTGATTCACTAGAGTCTAATATAGTAGAGGTAATTACACTGCCATCTTTGCATTCGATCGTAAATCCTATGGTAACGGTTCCTTTGCTCGACCTGTTTACTAAAAAAATACTAATATATCATAATCGCACGGATCGTCCCAAAAGACCGGTAGGCTTGGACAAATCTTCTTTAAGGTTTACCTGGGAGTTTACATATCCGGATTTTTATTCACAAAAAACCAAAGCTAAAACCATAACCGTTATCTATAGTAGTCCCAAGCAAACTGTTTCACCACTTATTGCTAAACGCTTATCTGACTATACGTTGATAAAAGAATTTGTCCTTTATGACAAAGTGTTTAGATTTCAAACTATCATACAAATTTATAGATTAAGGAAAAATATATTTTCCGTATAAAATACAAATGAGGTGAGTTACGTGGACAAAGTCGCAAAAAGAAACCAAAAGTGGGCGCTGGCAATATTGGCTTTTTTTGTGGTAATCAGCGTCAGTACCTTCGCGTATAATGAGTATTATATTTACCTCTCCGTTTACCTTTGGTTTGGCCTGATTTATGGATTGTGCCTACAGTACGGTAGATTTTGTTTTTCGTCTGCATTTCGTGACCTTTTTGCTGTCGGCGTCGTTCGAATGGCCGTTGGCATTACCATCGCTATCGCATTATTTGCGTTAGTTGCTGCACTTGTCACTGCGAGCGGATTAAGTACTTTTCATCCAGCACCTAGCAGTATTCACGCAGTAATTGCCGGAGCAATATTCGGTGCGGGTATGGTCTTCGCAGGTGGCTGTGCATCAGGGTCTCTGTATAAATCCGGCGAAGGAAATATGAACGCCATGTTGGTTGTCTTGTCAATTAGTGTAACCCAGGCCCTATTTGTCGGTGTTGGTGGTTGGACTAATAAACTTGTTCCCGAGTCATGGCATCACTCTGCGTTAGAAAAAGGCCTGCCTGCGTCTATTAATGTTACCGATGGCTGGATGGATCAGTATTTGGCAGGATATGTCTGGGACCAGCCGGTAACCACTTTTGCAAAAATGATGGGATGGGTTAATGATTCATTCCTTGGCGCATTTATGGGGAATTTTATTATCGGTGTCGTGCTGCCTTCGGCATTGCTTTTAGCACTCGTGTATTATATCTGGTCGCGTAAACCCTACATAAGAAAGCAAGTTAAATTGGGTAAAACAAATATAACATTTGTAGATCACATAAAAGGTTACTGGTCTATGCTGGTGGCCTCTAAACGAACGGCTATTGCCGGCCTGATCCTTGGTGTAGCGGCTGGCTTACATATGTTAGTCCTACAAGGTGTACGGGTGAAATTCGGTGTAAAAAATGCGGGCACGTTGTTAGAAAGAATGGGATTTGACTTTGGCCTATCAGTTAACGGTACCGTTTTCGATCCAGGATATTGGTATGTCACAACACAAGAGGCGCAATGGGTCGGTTGGATGATTCAAAAACTAGGATTTGAAAATATGGACAACATATTTTTCGGATATGTCAACGGTATCCCTAATCCAGCGATTAATCCAGCAGACTGGATGTCGATTGCGACGATTGGTGGGGCCGCCATAATGGCATTGCTCTATAAAGAATTTAAGTTCAAGAAACCAACTCTCGAACTGGCAACTTGGGCGATTATCGGCGGTATTTTAATGGGAATCGGTGCGCGGCTTGCACTAGGTTGTAATATAGGTGCGTTTTTTGTACGTGTCGCAAATGGCGATCCTTCTGGATGGTTGTTTGGCATTGGCATGGTACCGGGTGCTTATATCACCGTTAAATTTTTTAATTGGTGGACCGATCGACAAATGAAAAAGCAGTTATCTGCAAGCGGTCTATAGTCTATTTTTGTTAAAAGAAGAAAGGTGAAAATGACTATGAAATTTGAAAAAGTATCCGAAGCTTCATATAAACTGGATGTACTGGGATATGTCTGCCCTCATCCACAAATCTACACTAAAAAAGCACTGGAAAAATTGCAATCAGGAGACCTATTGGAAGTACTTTACGATAACCCATCGTCTGGCGAATCTATCTCTATGATGTGTGAGAATACTGGTGATGAAATCGTTGAAAAAAAACAAGTGGATAGTAAATATATATTACACATTAAAAAGATATAACTCAGAGACGGTTTAAAGAGGTGACCTGAAAATGAAAAGTACTCTCTGGATAGTGGTTGTCGTAACAACATTTTTCACAAGTTTCTTGCTCGGCTATAGTTTACCACCACTCATAGAGTCGGGAATGATTGGTAAAAAAACGACTCAAATTGGATTAAAACCAAAATTAGATGAGAAAATGAAAGATTATTACCGTAATTTGCAAAACGCGGAATAGTTTGAAACTTTACTAATGCCGAAGGTTAGCGGAGAATTATATTGAAAAATTTTCTTTGGATTTTGATCGTGCTGATAGCCGGGCTATTAGCATTTTTAACAGGCTATCTTACCTCGTCTCACACAGGTGTAGAACCTGGCTTTTTCGACGCCGTTGAAACTGGCAGTTACGGTGGAAAACAGGATGAGCCTTCGACTAAAGGCCTTAACAAAGGACTTCAGGATTACTATAAAAATCTAAGCAAATAATATAGATCGAAAGAGGTGAATTGCCAATGCACAGTAACATCGTTTATAAAACTGCAGACACTGTTATCCTCGGTGCAGGACTGTCCGGATTAGCGGCAGCCTTTAAACTATCAACAGAAGGCAGCAGGGTTATTTGTCTGGAGCGTAATCGCGCTGCAGGCGGCTTAGCCAGAACCTTTAACCACAATGGTTTTCACTTTGATCTTGGTGGTCATAGATTCAAGACAGATAATAAAGCAATCGAGAACCTTATCCGTCAAATACTGAACGACGATATTCAAATTGTCAAACGTGCTAGCAAGATTCTGCTGCGGGGGAAATATATTAATTACCCATTAAAGCCTTTTAATGCAATTTTTTCTTTAGGTATTGCAACAGCATCAAAAATACTTTTCGACTATACCGTTGAACGTTTAACAGTCCGCAAAAAAAAGGCTAATTTAATCTCGCTTCAGGACTGGGTGATACATAATTTTGGTAAAACGCTGTACGATATTTATTTTAAAGAATATAGCGAAAAGGTATGGGGGCTCAACGGCAGTGAAATAGATATGCTATGGATCAAACAACGCATACAAGGCCTGTCTTTAGGTGCTGCCATCAGAAATGCTCTGTTACCAAAAACAAATTCAACTTTCCATACATTGACCAGCCACTTCCTTTATCCAACCCTTGGTATTGGACAGATCGCGAAAAAATTTGAAGAGAAAATAAAAGATAATAACAGCAATGTAACTGTCAAAACGCAAATTAAAGAAGTTAGGCATAAAAACAATCAGATTACGGGTGTACTCGCAGAAACCGATAATAACCTCTTTCTCTTCAAGAGTAACCATTTTGTTTCCAGTATCCCACTACCCACATTGGTTCAGATATTGTCACCAAAGCCACCGCAAACTGTGCTTGATGCTGCAACCAGTCTTCGATACAGGGATCTGATCATTGTCGCTATTATGATTGACCGTCCTAAGGTAACCGATCAAACATGGATTTACCTGCCTGAACACAATATTCCTTTTGCCAGAATTCATGAACCAACAAACTGGAGCCCATCAATGGCTCCAAAAGGCCAAACGCTGTTGGTGGCAGAGTATTTCTGCTTTGCAGGCGATTCCACCTGGAATGCAGATGATAAACACATTATTAAAAACACCGTTTCAAGCCTACAATCACTCGGTTTTATTAAACGCCACGAAGTCATTGATAGCTGTATTTTGCGCGTTCCCAAAGCCTATCCCTTGTTTGAAATAGGTTACGCAGCAGGTACAAAAATCATATCAAATTACCTACAGCAATTTACTAACCTGATACCAATAGGCCGAAGTGGGCTATTCCGATACTACAATATGGATGACGCTATAGCATCCGGACTTGAGGCGGCCAGTGAAATACTGTCACATAAGCCGCAAATGAATTTCGCTGCGGAATCGAGTCGCATCGCAACCGGGACACGTTAATGAAATGTGCACTAATAATACCTGCTTGGAGACCTGAAGACATATTTCCAACAAAAATCGCTGGTTCACAAATCAATTATTGGCAACCATTAGGCACTCTTTATGTGGCGGCCAGCTTACTTGATGCTGGCCATGACGTTATATTTCTTAATGGCGCGTTTATCACACATAGGGATATTATAAAACGATTAATGGAATTCAAACCCGATGTTGTAGGTATTTATTCCACAACCTTTGGTTGGCCAAAAGCAATGAATACAGCACAAGATGTTAAAAAACTTAATAAAAGTATATTCGTCTGCGCAGGTGGGCCTTATCCAATCGCCGTGCAAGAACGATGTCTGAGCGATAGTCCTTGCTATATAGATGCCATTGTCACCGGCGAAGCAGAAGTAACCATGCCACAAATGCTCGACAGACTTAGCAGAGGTAAAAGCCTACAGGGTGTTAGGGGTATCATATACCATTGCAATAGCAACATAATTCATAATCCGCCACGCCCACTAGTTGAGGATCTCGATAGCCTGCCTTTTCCAGCACGGCAGCTACTCGGTGAAATTGATCGATATATTCCTCCGCCTGCGACCTATAAACGAAAACCGGTTGCAGTGATGATTACCGCCAGAGGTTGTAATAGAAAATGTATCTATTGCTTTCAAATCGATAAACAGCGGAAAAGTGGCATCAGGGGAGTACGTTTCCGCAGTGTCGAAAACGTACTGCGGGAAATCGTGCATTGTCTCAGACAGGGTTATCGAGAAATCAAGTTTATTGATGATACCTTTGCAGCGGATTATAATCGAGCGATGCAAATCGTTACCGAAATCAAACAACAGCGGCTGGACTTTACCTGGTTTGCCTCGGCCTGTGTTAATCAGGTCGATCGACCATTATTGCAAGCGATGAAAGACGCCGGTTGCTGGGCCATTCTGTTAGGTGCCGAAAGCGGTGTCCAGAAAAATCTAAATACAATCAGAAAGGGCTCGACACTCGCGCAAATTCGTATCGCCGTCAAAACAGCAAAGGACGTTGGCCTTAAAGTCAGCACGCCCTTTATATTCGGCATCCCGGGGGAAACGTTTGCCGAGGGCCTTAAAACGATAGAATTTGCGCTTGAATTAAACCCTGATCTGGCAAATTTCCATGCAATGACCGCCTTTCCAGGTACGTATTTATATGATCATCGGCAACAATATGGCACCATTTCGAATAATCTTAGCGACTATACTTATCAGGGTGCAGCATTTGTACCCTACACCATGAGTAAAGAGGAAATCAACAAGCTTCGTCAAATTGCGTTTAGACGCTTCTATTCCCGCCCTTCTTTTCTACTGAAAAAACTGGCTGACATTAGAACCTGGAATGACTGCAAAACTGCGGTAAAAAGTTTAAAAAGCCTATATATGTTTTGGGCACATAAAAATATATTCTAGCCGTTAGAAGAACGATAAAACAGGCGAGTAAACCACATCTGCAAGTATTCCTTTGCCAATGACGGATACATACGCGGATTAAATAAAATATTGGTAATAAAATAACACTCATGTGTGCAGTAACATTGCTTCTTGCTAATTGACCTAAGCACCGATACCGCCATCTTCGAACGGACTAATTGCTTGATATCGTAATTATGATCGCGGACACTTCCAAAATTCTGTGACAATATTTCACAAGGATAAACCCGACCTGTCTCTGTTAGCACCAGATTAAGTTTGCCAGCATAACAGGAAATCCGCCTTTTTTTTTCTACCAGTGTTTGACGAATAAGCCGCCTTTGCACTATGTCCTGTGCTGCTTTTAAGCGGCCACCTTTAAATCTATATATGTTTGCCGTCCCCTCTCGAATATTTTCCTGTAAGCGATTTACAGAATATAAATATTTTTCAGAATCAATGTTTTTAAAATCTGTGTCTAGGAGATTACCACGCACCATCGAAATGGTATGTGTGTTAATATGCTTCATACGCTTGACAAAATCGATTATATCACCCATTTTACTCTCGTTTTCTGAACAAAATACACTATTCACTCCGATTTCAAAATTCGGATAACGTTTAAGCAATGGAGCCAACAAGCGATAGCAATGCATGATTTTTTCAAAATTATTTGGCGTATTACGCAGTTTATCATGATCGTCGCCGACACCATCAATCGAAAGCTTAACCAGGATAATCGACCGACGACAACGTTTCAGTATTTCTTCAGTCGTGTTCCTAACCAATTCAGGCAACAGACCGTTTGTAGGATACAACATTACTGAGGGTTTATTCTGCCGATAAAATATTTCACTGATCTTGCTTAGATCTTTCCTCAAATATATTTCACCTCCGGAAAAAGCCAACCACATTAACTTGCCGATAGAAGCAGAAACCTTTCTAATCTCATCCAAGCTAAGATCTGCCTCGCGAGAGGTAATATCATTTGCACTCTTTAAGTAAAAACAAAATGGGCATCTGGCATTACATTTACGGGTTACAAAAAAGGTTAACTGGATAAGTTTATTTTTCCTAAAAACAGATCCTACATGTCGAAATAATGAATACATTATATAAACACTTTTTTGTTATATTTATTCCGCAAATACGCAACCATACCCATAGCGGCACCTACGCCAACGGCAAGTGGATATATAAACAGATAGTATAGCGTTGCGCCAAAAAAAAACACTCCGCCACCTGTGCGATACATAGCTAAAAACAGGCGCCTGCTAACAGTACAGTTTATTGCTAATGTCATTGCTATTATTAGCAACAAGTAGCTGTCTTTTACAAATGCATATGCAAGCAAGACCACTAACATAAAAAAACAGCTGGCGACGTTTATTTTTAGTTCCCAAGAAGCAGTTCCAGAGTCACTGAAAAGGTCACCCCGCGTCATCGAATAAAATGTCCAGTATAATGACTTTTTCAATGCATTTTTTAATGATGACAACAATGAAAAATTGAAAATATGCTGAATCTGGATATTGGGGTTAATAACAAGATCATGGCCTTTATTTTTTAATCGGTGGCTAAACTCCACATCTTCAAGAAGGGGTAGAAAATTCTCAGCAAAGCCGCTATTGTCTTGAAAAACATGAAAATCGATAGCCATCGCATGTGTTGCAATATAATCTGCATCTGATAAGTACTTGGTTTCTGAGTAACGAATAAAGATAGACTGAAACAAACTAAAAAAAGAAGGGTCAAACGGAATGTCAGTATAGGTCCCTCCAAGGACCGTACTCTTATTATTAGAGCTCATCACTTGATTGGTAATCGCCAGTGTATCTGTTTGCAGAAGGCAATCTGCATCGGTAAAAAATAGCACTTCGCCGCGACTATTCACCGCGCCCACGTTTCGGGCTCGAGACGCACCTGAGTGATATTTAAGCTGAATAAGCTTGCAAGGATATTCTTTAATAATATCAACGGACTTATCGTTAGAACCATCGTCAACCACAATGAGCTCAAAATTCGAATACTGGCTTGCCAGAGCCGACCGCAAGCACTGCCCTATCGTATTTTCGCCATTATAGTTAGGAATAATAACTGAGAAAAAAATAGCCATATTTATACTCTCGAACTTTTAGTCAAAACAGTTTACGCTTTGTAGCATGTAGATCAGAATACAAAAATGATGTAAATACATCATTTCCAATAGCAACTACTAAAGGGATAATTATCAGAGAATTGATTAATACGACCTATCCCAACGGAGTCCCGTTATGAAACTATCATTCTGGCGAATAAGCGCAGACGTAGTAGCTGCAATACTAACGCTTGTCCTGGCAACCTTGGCTATCCCTGCCAACGCTGCTGATACCCGTTGGAGCAATCCGAGACTGTTGGTGACAGCAGCAGACATCAAGAAAAATATAGATAAAAAAAATTGGGTCGTCGTGGATTGCCGCAGCTTGAAAAGCTATCTTAAAGGCCACATCAAAGGGGCGATCAGCCTTGGGAAAAGGTGCAAAAAAGCGCTAAGAGATCCAACTTCACGGGTGTTTCGGGATATCAGTAAGTATGAAAAGCTACTAGGCAAAGTGGGGATTTCTAATGATACTCATGTCGTTTTTTATTATGGCGATATTAAAACAATAACAGACGCAACCGTCGGTTTTTGGATTATGGAATATTTAGGACACGACAAGGTTCATGTCCTCAATGGCGGGTTAACTGAGTGGCGTAACGCTGGCAATCGACTTGACGCTAAACCAGTCAGAAAAAGTGCCGTGAAATTTAAAGCAAAAGTGGTCGCAAGCAGGTATGCAACAACCGCTGAGGTCCTGAAAATAGCGAAAGGGCAAGCGGATTCATCACAACTTATCGATTCAAGAACAAAAAACGAATATAAAGGAAAAGACATACGTGCGATCAGAGGCGGACATGTACCCAATGTTAAACTAAATATTTCCCATCTAGATACGCTGCGGCAAAAGAAGGATTTAAAAACCGGCAATACTGTCCCGTCATCTTATCTTGATCCAGACCAAGCTCAACGTGCATTTTCGTCCCTTGATAAAAATAAGCGTACGATAGCCTACTGTCAGACAGGCACACGTTCGACTTTAACCTATTTGCAATTGAGGCTTCTCGGATATAAGAATCCTGCTAACTGGGATGAGTCCTGGACGGTTTATGGATCCCAACTCGCGTATCCAGTCGAAGGCGAGCAATGGTTTAATTTCGCGAAAATGAATAAGCAAATGCGGAAAATGAAAAAAAGATTGTCTACGTTGGAAAAATTCTCAAAAACAAAGCAATCTAAAGCCGGGAAGTAAAGTCAAGTCTGAATTTAGTTTTTAAATATACCGAAGTCGCTCACGGTGTGATACTTGCCCTAAGAAGGGCAGCTTATAGGACTTTACCCTGAAGGTTTGGGAGTGGTGCCCCCCGTATCCACCGGTGACTCCACCCTTTTTTCACGACCGAGCCTCATAACGCTAGCCACCATCACTAAACGGTCAAAGACGCATGCGATTAAGATAAAAACTTACCTTTAATTATTCACTAAATTGTTAATTCATCACTATCCCCCTAAACTCAAAACACGCTAGAATCACTCTCATGGAAAAGCTATACCGAAACCCGAAAATGGAAGCAATAATCGCCATCGATCCTGACAACCTTGATCCATGGTCAGTCTATGCAGACTGGCTATTACAGCATGGTGATTTTCGAGGAGAGGTAATGGAGATGGAACTATCAATTCACAGATCGAAGATCGATTATTCTCGCTTTATTCGCATTACAAAAACCATTAGAAGTCACTACCGCAAACACCAACATCTGTGGATCAACAAACATTTAGAAAAACTTGCCCTAAACGACACGATTTCACTGAAATTCAAGTACGGCTTTGTAAGTGAAGTCGAGTTTCGTAAACTACCCAGAGACAATCCGTTTTTAGACACAAATCAGCTCCAGTTTCTAAATCGGATCTCGATAAGTGGTCACAGCCACCTTCAAGAATTACCCAGCTGGATTTCATCACTCAGTGGGCCGGTGTTTTCATGTCTCAAGACCCTTAATCTTTACAACAACCGTCTTGAAGAAATTCCAGATTCAATTGGCAACCTAAAGCAACTGCGAACACTAAATCTGGGTAGCAATAATTTAACTTATATTCCCACATCAATTATAAAAATGAAGAAATTAAAATCGCTTGTGCTATCAAAAAATAATCTACGTGAAATTCCTGAATGCGTTAGATCGCTGGTAAACCTCGAAAACCTCTATGGCTTCCAGAGCAGTATCAGTGAAATCCCAAACTGGATCGGCGAACTAAGCGCATTAAAAAAAATTTATCTATACGATACTTATATCACACAATTATCAGAATCAATATCCAGACTGAAGGAACTCAAAGAATTGGTCGTTCCTGTCGCTGCTATCAATCATTTACCTGACAGCCTGGAAACACTCTACAATGAAAAACGGATAAGATTTCAATAAACCATTAAATATTAATTGCTTAAAAGAGGAGAAGGCTTGTGCCAGATAAACTAAGTGAATATCAAAAACTAATTGAGATTTACGCTATTCCATGGGGTATCAAAATCGTAGCGGCCATTGCGATATATGTTATTGGTCGCATAATCGCAAGGTTTGTTGTCAAGGCGGTTAAGAAGGTGATGGCCAGGGCAAATATTGAAGAGACGCTGCGTGAATTCCTTGGCAGTATTGTCCAGGCAATCCTTACAATTATAGTCATTATTGCCGCATTGGAACAGCTCGGCGTAGATACCAATTCAGTGTTAGCGATATTTGCTGCGGCAGGTCTTGCAATCGGTCTTGCGTTTAAAGACTCATTGTCAAATTTTGCAGCAGGTATTATGGTGATTTTATTCAAACCATTCAAGCTGGGTGATTATATTGAAGCCGCTGGCGTCTCCGGGACAGTGGAGCAAATCCGAATATTTAATACAGTGATGCGTACTGGTGATAACCGAGAGATTACTGTTCCAAACGCGCAGATCTATAGTGGTATTATTACCAATTACAGTGCCCGGAATACCCGGCGTATCGATCTTGTGATCGGGATAGGTTATGACGATAACATTGGGATAGCAAAAAAATTGATTGAAGACATCATTAGCAAAGATGACCGCCTGTTAAGCGATCCAGAACCGACAATTATGGTTTTGGCGCTTGGTGAAAGCAGTGTCGATATAGCAGTCCGGCCTTGGGTAAAATCAGGCGATTATTGGAATGCGCGAGCCAGCTTGCTACAGACGATTAAAGAAACCTTTGATGCAGAAGGAATCTCTATTCCTTACCCACAACATGATATACATATGGTCCAATCGACAGCTTAAATGTTTAGTCGTAGGGATATAGCATGAAGTTTGATATTACGTGCTTGGTAAGGCTGACTATTTCCTGGAGGGAAAAATATGGTTGGAAAAATTCAATAGAAATACAGATATCTATGTGTCAGCGGACAGTGCGGCAAACACAATTGTTTTGGGATCACCAAACACGGCAATCACTATTGTCGCACAGACATTTTCTTATTTTTCAATATATAAAATTGTGTTAACAAATTTCCGCGCAAAGACCATATTTAGTATTTTTGTACTCGATAAGGCCATTCTTATTCTCAACGGCGTAACTAGGTTAAGCGAATATTTTTTAAACTATTTCTCAAAACACATCTCTACAACAAATTCTCCGCATTCAGTTTTAAAAGGTAGCAGCACAACTGGAGCCTGAACATGATGTTTTATCGCGTGCCCATTGCCTGATAACACAACAGGTAGGGACATATTTACATCGTATCCGTTGTCTTGCAATTTGGACTTAGCGCTACCAACAACAATATTCGACAATTCGCCCGCTAGATCAGAAGCAACGTCATCTACGGAAGAGATATCCATTCGAAGCATTCTCTTCACAAGCGTTTGAATAACGGGAAACGTAAAGCTAAGCGCGACTGATCCTTTTATACCGCCGCCATCAATGACCATGAATCCAGTAACAACACCAATCGCCTTTTCACCTGTTGTTTTTACAATCGGTTTAGAAGCGTGGCTTTCAATTTGTGCCATTGTAGACAGAGTTACCACCATTGCGTCTAAAATAGGATTCACTATGTTGATATCCATAATCTCTCTTTTTTACGTAGTGTTATATGAATTTAACGAGCCTTGTCTAGTTAGCGAGAGCTTTTTAAATTTCTGTAACTAAAATAGATACGCTTTAATCATGGTTAATCGCTGTCTATTTCCAAAGACTGATTTTTTTATATTTTTCAAAAATTTACAATAATGCCTCTAAATGACATTCAAATTAAATCTCTCCTTATCGAAAAAAACTTTTAATTTACCCCTATCTTCCCTTTTAGACGCTATTTGGAAACGGTTTTTTCTATATTGCATATTTATAAGCATATGTTAACAATCTATACTATTTTCATAGTGAACGCGTTAACCAGATTCACACACTAAAAAAAACCCTATTATTCGGAGTCTGTCATATGAAAATATTCGCCTTTGCAGCAACAAGCAGCACAAAATCTATCAACAAGCAATTAGTCAGCTACGCGGCCAGCCCACTCAAAGATGAAAAAATCGAGATACTCGACATTGGTGAAATTATGCCAGAAATCAATAAGTCAAGGTAATGGCCGGGGTAGTCGCTATCGCATGGCAGATGTAAATGCACTTAACTTCACTGGGTAAAACCACTTTAATTAATGGCAGCTCACAGGAATATTCCGAGAGACACCTTAAAAATTGTCATTCCAAACTCAAGGTTGCATCAATATAGATAGTCTTTCTTAGAGTAATCGATCCTTAATCGTAAAAACGAGGGGATAGCCGGCTCGATTAACTTGTACGATCAGTACTAATTTTTGTGCATTCTTTAACATATAAATATTTGCGCATTTTGTGCTTTCGAGGGTTGAAATTGGCGACAACACCCATATAGAATATTTGTCTCTCTCCTATAATGTATTCATTTGAGGAACCCATCATGCAAACATCAACAAAAGTAAAAAGCCTAACCATTGTGTCGGTTATCTGCGTGGCGGTAATCATTGGCCTGGGGCTATTCACCTTGAAACTCAGCAATGATCTGGCGCGACTAGAATCAAAGCTACCTGATCCATCCACTCTGGCTAAAAAACAAAAACCCCTTGCTTTCCCCCGTATCTCAAAAAAATCCCCCGCGTCACCAATGGATCCATGGCAACATAGTCCAAGCCCAGACCCTGGTATACAAAAATTATATGAGACAATGCAAAACCATATTGATAATACGATGAATTCATCACCTTTCAATTTCCCGGAAATGGATGATTTTCAGATATCGTCTTTAAAACCTGACATTAAATTTGAGGAAACACATAGCGAGTATAAAATTACCATTGCTATTCCAGAGGGAAAAAACGTCGAAATCAATACTAAAATTGTTGACAATGTATTATCGATATCCGGAAAGATTCGCAGTGAAAAAAAATCTACCGATAATAATATTACGGCATACACCCGCAGCTTCAACCAGTTTTCGCAAATGCTGCCATTTGCAAAACCCGTTGATCAAGAGAAAATGGTCACCGAGAAACAAGGTAAAAATATTATTATCACGGTTCCAAAAAAACAAAAAGGGGTTATTTAGCTAAGGAATAAAAATTATTTCGAATTATCCATGTTAGCAATTACCTTACGAGTAATTTCAGCCGGTTTTCGACCACAAACTATTTTTTTTCCTTTGTATTTTTCTTCAATATATAAATACTTGATTTTGCCACGACTTTGATTTCGGGACACATGCTCGACGACACCATACCCTTTTTTTCTTGCAACGCTTGCGACGCTTTGTTTTGCCAGCTTTTCAAGCCTTTTCCATTCAGTGATTTTGGCGGTGTTATGATTACGTGTATAACTTAATCGCCTAGACTTTAGTTTTCGCAAGATTGCCCGCATCGCATTGCGTTCCTTTCGACGCTGGGTCGCATCCTTGGAAGATTTTGTTGCTTGGTAACGATCATATTTTTGCTTATATTCGCTCTGTAAACGATTGATTTCATTTAGTTTCGGAACGTATTTTTTTCGAAGGCGGTAGCTGGCGCTTGTGGCTACTTTTGACTGCGCCAATACGGTATCTAAATCAACGTAAGCACATTTACTGACCGTCGTGCGACCACCGCTACTGCTGGGCCGATCAGCTGTGATGTTACACGCGGTAAAAAAGAACGCTAGCGACAAGAAAATTAACCCTTTATTCATTATATTCCTACCTTAGAAAATCGATAAAACGACAAATTTAAAAGCCTGTACTATAGCGCGGACTTGAATAATTATTCAAGGCTTATCTGTGGGAAATGATTGTTAAACAAGGTTTTTTATAGCGTTACTGGCAGATAAAATAAGAATTAGAAGATTATTTATTGCTAGCGCTTATGAAATCCCCAAATCGGTCTAAGCAGCTTGTCCAGCGGTGCATATTCCGCACGTTTTGCCGGTATAAAATGCTTAGCCTTGTATTTTTCAAAAAGCAAACCCGCTTTTTCTTTTACCGCCGGGCTCAACAAAGCTTTGCGAATTTTTTTCCGTGTTTTGACATCGACCGATTTACTGATAGAAAATCCGCGATCAGGCCAATTTCGTTTGGCTTCATACAGAACTTTCAAACCCTTTTTTTGCTTTGCACTTCGTGTATGCCAAAACTTGTTTCTAACAACCGCCGCCACCGCTTTACCTTCATGAACACAGGCCAGTGCCGCCTTGAAACTAGTGACCGGAATAATAGTCGGGATACTCGCCGGATTTGGGTACATATCCAATAAACCCAAAGTCATCAAGTTCGGCGAGCCAATTCCGCACACACGCTTTCCAGCAAGTTTCCGGATTTTTTTGATCCCTGCATCTTTTCGAACAAAAATTAGAAAATTCAGCTTTCGTGGTAACTTGGCGATGACTTCATGGTTTCTTTTTTTAATACGCCAGCCTATAAACTGGGGACCATCAAAAACAATATCGTATTTATCATCCAGCAGGTCTTGGCTATATTCAATAAAATTATCAGCGATGATTAGTTTTATTTTTTTTCCACTGACCTTCTGTATATATTCAACAATAGGACGATACAATTCTTCAGTACTTTTTTTCGTTTGCGTTGGTGGCGTTGAAAACGTTAGCTCGTCTTTGGCAATGACATGCATGTTTGCCATCACCAATAATAATAGAAGTATCACAAATTTAGATATGGCCACGACGATTCCCTATTAACATCAATAAAGTTATAAAATTGTAACTAATGGCAGTCCCTTAACGCTTACTATAACGCTGGCTGGGCGCAAGATTCAAGGTTTATCTTCTGGAAAGAACTGGAAACAGTTAAAAATTTTAAGATGCCAAATTATTGGCAATAATATCGATGGCTGGTGAGGTGAGGAGAGGAGAAAATTAAATAAGAAAATAAACCATACAAAAAAGCCTGCTGTTTCCAGCAGGCCATCAATCTGTCATCGCCCTCTTTGTTACTTCCTATTTAGCCTAAAGTTCGTGAAACCCCCAAATCGGTCTTAATAGTTTGTCTAGCGGCTCATACTCTACCCGCGTGGCAGGAACAAATCGGTTTGTCTTGTATTTCTTAAACAGTAATTTTGCTGCGATTTTTGATTCCTGATGCAATAAGGCATCCTGAATTTTTTTAATTATTTTTTTATCGATTGACTTATTGATTGAAAATGCCCGATCTGGCCAGTCTAGCTTTGCTTGATAGAGTAACATCAAGCCTTTTGTCTGCTTGGGTTTTCGCGTAAACCAAAATTTATCCCTAACCACAGCGGCTACTGCTTCGCCCTGCTGAACACATTTCAAGGCATGCTTGAAACTCTTAACCGGTATAATTGACGGGACACTCGCTGGATTAGGATACATATCCACTAACCCAAGTGTCATCAGGTTTGGCGAACCAACACCACATACGCGTTTTCCTGCTAGTTTCTTTAAGACCTTAATACCAGAGTCCTTTCGAACAAATACCAGAAAATTGAGCTTACGTGGCAATTTCGCCAAGACAGTATGATTCCTTTTTTTGATCCGCCAACCAATAAATTGAGGGCCATCAAAAACAATATCGTATTTGTCTTCCAACAAGTTCTGACTGTATTCGATGAAATTTTCTGCGATAGACAATTTGATTTTTTTACCACTCACCTTTTGTATATAGTTTACAATTGGTTGATATAACCTTTTAGTCTCCTGTGCAGACTGCGTTGGTGGCGTGGAAAATATCAAAACCT
>QILK01000178.1 GCA_003233345.1 Gammaproteobacteria bacterium
TAATTCGGAATATGCTGCTAATGCATCACTCGAATTTAATGGGCTCTCTGTTGCCTTGGTTTTGTATTCATTGAGTAGCTTGTTGAATAACTTCATCAAAACAGGCGTATCTTTTACAGTCGCATATTCTAAATATATTTGTTTATCGTTATCATCAATTGTATAGGTGCCATTAGGCTCTTGCTTCCATTCGCCGGATTTTTGGTATATATCGGTTACTTTCTCTGTAATGACGGATGTATGTAAATCAAACAAATCCGCTTCATCAATGTCTTTTTTGCCTGCGACTGCCTTGTAAATTAAATCAATTGCTTTTGCATGCCCAATGACTTCTTGATGATCTTTGAGTGGTTTGCCGGAGATGGTTAGGCCTTCTTCAATAACAAAAGCAGTTTCACTGAGCGTTAGTGTATTGCCTTCAATAGCAGTAGATAAACGTTGAGCAAAGCCAACAAGCCAAGTAGAATAATGGCCTGATTTAGCAACTCCCATAAACTTTAGCGGAAAATTTTAAAAGAAAAATGTTAGATATTAAATATATAATCGATAATGTCGATGAAGTTAAAAATTCTATCGCCCAGCGAAATGTCAATGCAAACCTGGATGCGTTATTGGATGTTTATCAGGCGCTCAGTAAAGTTCGCAAAAATCTCGAAGACAACCGCGCGGAAGCCAATAAAGTTGCCAAGGAAATTCCAAAAGCCAATCAGGCTGAAAAACAGGATTTGATCAAGAGTGGCTCGGCACTTAAAAAGAAATCGGCTGAATTGGAAGAGGCGTTAAATGGTCTACAGCTTACTTATGATGAATTAATGTTAACGATCCCTAACAAGCTACCTGAAGATACACCTGCCGGATTCGATGATTCAAAAAATATAGTTTTAAGAGTTGAGGGCGACCCTACGTCATTTGACTTCAAGCCTAAAGATCATTTGCAATTGGGCACTGATCTTGACCTGATTGATTTTGAATCGGGCGCAAAGGTATCGGGAGCCAAGTTTTATTACCTTAAGAATGAGGCTGTGTTACTGGAAATGGCGATAAAGCATTTTGCATTATCGGTCGCCCGTCAACACGGTTATACTCTTTTGCAAACCCCGGATGTAGCACGATCAGGTGTTTTGGAATCTATCGGATTTTCACCCAGGGGCAATGAAAGTAATACCTATGTCATCGAAGGTCACGATCTATGCCTGATTGGGACCGCAGAAATAACGGTCGGCGGAATGCATGCCAATGAAATTCTGAATGAAAGTGACCTGCCACTAAAATATGTCGCTGACAGCCATTGCTTTCGTACCGAAGCGGGTGCGGCGGGACAGGCAGGCAAAGGTTTATACCGGGTCCACCAGTTTAGCAAAATTGAAATGTTTCAGTTTACCAAGCCGGAACTAAGTAGTGATGCACTGGAAGAAATTTTATCGATCGAAGAGGAAATTTATAAAGGCCTGGAAATCCCCTATCAGGTTGTCCGTATCTGTGCCGGTGATCTTGGTGCACCCGCCTATATGAAATATGATATTGAAGCCTGGATGCCAGGTAAAGGCGATACTGGCGGCTACGGTGAAATCACCAGTGCCAGCAACTGTACCGATTTTCAGGCGAGGAGATTAAAAACCCGCTACAAAGACAAAAACACCAAGAAAAATACTTTTGTGCATACCCTCAATGGCACCGCGACTGCAATCAGTCGAACATTAATTGCAATACTTGAAAACCATCAAAACAAGGACGGATCAATAACGGTCCCAGAAGTACTACGGGCATTGGTAGGTCAGGATAAAATATCAGCTATTGCGAGTAGCCCGGACTTCGCGCAGCGAACGCCGGGGAAAAAGAAATAGAATTCGAAATCCAATTAAAACAGACGTATGCACAGGTAGTCGGGGCTGGCTAAGGCAGGGGAAAATAAGATGTTCGTTCTCCCGGCGTTCGCTGCGCGAAGTCCGGGCTACTTTGCTTAGTTGGTGTTAACTATTGGACAATAGGTATAATTGAGTTCAGACTGTATAAATAGTAGTGACGATAAATTAGTATTTGAACCGTTAAGTATATGAAAAATTTTATTTTATTTGTCTTTTTAGGCTCCATACTGGTTCTTTTGCCGGCATGCAGCAATAAAGAAAGAACCGGGGCCGTGGTCGGCAGTGTCGTGGGCGCTGTTATTGGTTCAAGATTTGGTAAAGGACACGGTCGCTTGGGATTTTCACTTGCCGGCTCGCTTTTAGGATCCCATATAGGCGGGTCTGTCGGCCGCCAAATGGATACCGAAGATTATCACCGCACGCGAGACGCATTGGAGCACAGCCGCACTGGCCATGTCACCCGCTGGCACAATCGACGCACCAATCGTTACTACGCCTACACGCCTAGAAGAACTTATTATGATGATGAAATACCCTGTCGCGAATTTGTTATGGAAACTTACTATCGTGGGCGAATAGAAGAGGTTATCGGAACCGCTTGCCGACAACCGGACGGTAGCTGGCGTATGCTTAAATAATTCAGACACCAATAAATATGCTCTTTTCCGGGTGGCTAGTCTTTAGACCCCCTGCTTTCTCGCCCGCGAGTGACGCCTTCTCTAGCGTCTACATCCGCTTTTATAATTTCTGGTCTATCGTTATCCTTTTCATGCTTGTCGATATCAGGTCTCTCAGGCTTTTCGGGTCTCTCTCGCCTTTCAGGTTTCTCTTGCTTCTCTGGCTTTTCTGGCTTTTCAAACTTTTCGGGTCTCTCTGGTTTCTCTCGCTTTCCAGGCTTCTCAAGCTTTTCATGCTTTTCATGCTTTTCAAATTTTTGAATTTCGGCTTGCTGCCTTACCTGTCTATCATCCAGTCCCAGCATTTTCCTAATCGGAGCGGGAATATTAGCAGTATTGGATCTGCCAATAATGTTTTGCGGTTTTTTTCTGCGATTATTATTTAGCCCATTGACTTTCGGCTCTGTACGCCAATCGTTTTGCGCCTTGTTTGGTTGACTGTGCTTCGGCCCCTTATTAAGGTCCAAACGTAACTGGTCTGGCTTTAGAATTTCCAGCCTTCGCCCCTTGTTAGACCCCGGTTTGACAATGCGAAAACGAACAATCTTGTTTTTTGATTTTTTAAAGGCCGAATTAACCTTTCCTCCACCATCAAAAACCATTGCGCCTATTCTATATTTCCCCATTTTAAGTTTTTTCATTCTGCCCTGAACAATAACTTTTCTGGCGAAATTTTCTGACACATGAATTTCATCGCGCGACCAGGTACTGGCCTGTAGAGTAACATTGTCGAGCTTACCTAAAACTTTTATGTAATCATCTGTCTTTACGCCACTTTGGGCAGGTAATTTTAGTTTTTGCGTACCAATATAATAATGATCTGAATTTCCTTGTTTAGTCACTTGTCCTCTGAGCATGTACTCCTTATCAGGTGACAATGACACATAGGTCGCCAGTATCTTTCCTGAGCCATCTCTAAACCCACTAACCCTGACCATTTTTCCTTTCTCTGGTACCGATAACTTTTTATTTTTCAATTTAACCGTTTGGCCCAACACAACAAAAACACGCTTTTTAGACGAGACCTGATCAACTTTGCCAATGACCTCGTGGCGAACATTTAATTTATGCGCCCAGACTGCGTTACCTCTTTCCCGGGCCCGAACTTCAACCACATCACCTTTGTGGAAGGTATAGCGTGTGACTGATTTTTCATTCAAATAAAGGTTGGCATATTTATTATATTCAATCTTGACACCATTAACGAAAATACTCCCAAAACCCGTGATCTCTCCCACAATAATTGTTTCTGTTTTGCCTGTTCCACCAATGCCATCTTCATCACTTGGATCAGACAGGCTAATCCAATTTGGCCTGAGACTAGAACATCCAGCTAGCAACACAAGTAACAACAGCAGCATTAAATTACGCAACAGAATCACTTTTTGTCTCCCTCGTCTGGTTGTGTCTGCTCGTCAAACCAATAACAACCGAAGCGCATACGGTATTTCTGGAATGACTGATCTTTTTCTTGCTCTTTTAGCTTTAGTGCTTCGGCATTTATTTCTTCGAGTAACTGGATACTTTTATTCCGTGCGAACTTGTGCAGCTTGCTGACCGTCGCTTCGCTTAGTGAGGAAAAATAGACACTTCTTTCCAACTGCGGGTCGCGCTCTCCATGTAGATTATCAACACAAGCTGCAATGTGGTCACTAATATTGCGCCCAAAAAAGAAGGCCTTTTCCTCGAAATCTGTTCTCGGAATAAAAGCCGATTCATTTAAACATACACGGTCACTGTCTTCGAGTGTAACAATTCCAAGGTCTAGCCACTCATCCAAAATTGCTCTTGGATGTACATCTTTACTCACACTTTTAATCAGGTCGCTAAATCCCATTTGCCCTTTAGTGGAAATTCGCGCCAAACATTTGGGCCGACCCTGCCTATCCTGAAATTCAGGCAGTCCGATCCAGCGGGATACCAGTAATCCACCCAGCGTGGCTTTCACTTCTACTTCTTCTACCTTGTCTTCAACTTGCTCGATAATTCTTTTTATTTCTTTTCTATGCACACCGGTTTTAACAAAAATTCTGCTAAACGACGCCTTCTCGTTTTTTTCCTGTAGTTCTTGGGTGGCCTGTTCAATATAGATTTCTTTAATCATATCGCGAAACTGTGGATAGGGTATCCCCTTCGCGACTAGTAATTTTACCAACGGCGAACATAACCACCGTACCGCCCTGGTTAATAATTTAGATCCATCCTGTTTTGATATTTCTGACAAGCGGTATACCTATTATTTTTACTCTTTAACTTGTAAAGTCGCTAAGCTAGCGCAACTTTGCTTATAAATCATACGATTATAATAAAGCACCCTTTTTTGGATTGTTTATTGTACAATATTGACATGGGAAAAAATACCATATAACATAGTTACATAAATGGGATTTGTTCCCATTTTTAAAAGAGGCTAATTATTTGCTGGCGAGTTTTTAATAATAAAACTTGGCGATTGATGATTGAATAATAAAAATACACAAAAATTTATTTAGGTTTACCCCGTGCTTTAAGCGTCCGTCGCTCACCGCGCGCCGAATCAATAATAAAACTGATAGTTAATATCAAAATAATTAGGTTTGGCGCCGGATTTTTTAAAAAACAAAACTCTTTAGCTTATCTTATACTTCACAATCCCTGCTTCCCTTATGTACCCTATCGCTGTCAAGCCACACGAGTATTTGCGGGGAAATTGATTTTGCTAACTAATATATATCTCCCGCTGTTACCTTACCGTGTAGTCTTTATCCTACAAAATAATACGTATTTGCTGATAGGATTAACCTGCTCATTATGGCATCATTTATCACGTGGAGCATGTCAAGGAGCGACGTGACGTATGGAATAGCGCGGGAATCTTGATCTCCAAGGATGTGGAGGCGTACTGGCTTTAATGGACCCTAAGCCGGTTCGCCATTTTATCAAGGCTGGCATATTGCCAGCCTTTTTTATTGCTCTTTTTCTTGGCAAGTAATCATTACAATGCAAACTTATCGATTTAAATAACGTTTGCACTCGGCAGGAGAATATTTGTGAGGCAAATTTGAACTGCATTGCCAGCTAAGATCCCCCGCTGAACCTACCGTTGGTGTTAGAAGCAGTTTACCATCCCACAGCAAACCGGGTACAAAGCTGACACTAATACGTCCCGTATCTGCCTCCACAATTACTTTTTGTATCGACGATGAAAGCAGATCGCCGGACCCCATATTTTTAATCGCTTCTGCATCTGGAAACTTTTTATTCGTCTGGTAATACGCGATCACTTTTCGCTTTTGCAATCGGGCCGCTTGCAAGCCCCGCTGGACTTTAGCACGCTTTATGTAATCGTTATAGGCAGGTATAGCGATCGCTGCCACCACACCCGTCATCGCTATCATTCCCAAATTTCTACCGGTAAACATAAATTCGAGTGGATTGTTTTCAAAGACTAATTCAGCAGAAATTCCATTCTGATTTAAATCAATTTGGAAACCATAGGTGCCTTCAATTGCAAAATTTAAGTCGCCAGCACTTGGAAATGTTGTTAGATCTATTGGATAGTCAAACATATCTCCCAGAACCTGGATGGCACCCAGATACATATAATACGCAGATCTGGTCGAGCCAGTAATCGTCGTGGATAATAGCATTGAGGCATTTTTAAAATTCTGCCGCTGGCGCTTAACAAGCCAGCTACCTATGTCGGTTTTAGTTTTATAATGTATACGGTCGGTCAGCATTTGTGGAACACCGCTCATAACCAGGTAATCTCCTTCCTCTACCCAATATAAATATATTTTACGTTTTAACAATAAATGAAGCGGGAAGGGTAGCTCCGCCAATGACTTTTTTTCTGCTTTTGGTATCAGCTGTATTTCCAGCTTATGAACCAATACGTCACCCATTTTTGTCGTTTTATACATTAGCTTATTCGCCGAGCTAAGGGTGCTTATCAGTTTCTTAAATTTTCCTTGGTCTCTTATCTGCAGAAACAGATATTCACCTGCTTTATCGTATAAGATGCCTAGCTTGGGGCCAACACTTTCCAGAATTTCAGTGACGGTTATTCCTGTTGCCTCTTTAAAGGAAGCCATCACTTTGGCAAAATTATTTTTTGCAGGCAACGATTGCAACGTACTGCGTATGCCGCTCCAATTACCTGGAGAAGGCAATGCCAATGAAAACAGAAAATCCGGATCCCCTGCTGCATTCAGATTAAAATCATTACCCAGTACACCTAGATAAGTCTCGATATTATAATTTGAGTCAAGAATATATTTAATCCTTGATTTTCCGTTACTAACGCCCCAGCCAATTGCAATTTTATTTATAAATACAGTCATCATCCGCAACTGCTTAAGATGCGGCGGGACAAATGCATCTAAATCGGTGATGATTCCCTTAAAATCTGTAAACATAAAAAAACCTTTGCCGCTGGTATCAATCTGTTTTTCCATTTTATGCATTGGATGCGTTGACGCTTTTAAGTTTTCCATCGTAGTGTCTGCGAATGCCTGGTCAGGTATCGCTCCTGCTATCACTGTTAGCCTACCGGTGTTAGCCTTAAAATATAGATACTGAGTTTCGGCGCCGATTTTTAACATCCCTTTACCATGACTATCTACCGGCTTCAGCAACTTGATCTTTTTTGCTTCCGTGGACAAAGAATTAATAAACTTATTTAACGACTCAGGCGTTTTAAAATCGGTTTTAGTATGGACAATGACTAGCGGAAATGGCGCTTGATTTGCACCTTTTGCGACCGATTTTACCAACGCTATTTCGATTGGCGCGCGGGTATGATATACAAACAAGCTGATAAATTTGCTACTTATTTTTTGTTTGAGTAATACCGCGTGAACCGCTTCCCGCAATTTCAACATCGTTTCCAGATGCTGGCTATCTTTGAGGATTTTATCCAATAAATTGCCTTTTGGTGAGGACATAAACCCGAATAGATGAGGGATTCTGATATACGCCAGCGTCCCTGCAGGTAGCATCTTGCTTAAATGTGCCGGGGCTGACAAGGCTAACAGTGCTTCTTTGGATGCCGCCTTGCCGTAATAGTGATAGCCGCCCTGAAGGGTTTTTGCCAGCCTATCGGACTGTTGGCCATTAGACTGCTTGTCGGCCGATTTGCCTACATCGTTATCGCACCCCGCTAGTAATGCGACCGAGATTAGAACCAAAAACACAAATTTGTTCATATTTTTTTCCAGTTGTATTTATTCAGAATAATGATGCGCTGTTCAAAATGTAGTGGCAAACCAGCGCCTGTCAAACCGGCCTAGACTCTGAAGGCTTGGTAATGTGGTACCCCCGCCCACCTGCAACTCGATTCTTTTTTTCACTCCACACCGTGGCTCAGTCGCGAAAAAAAGGATCGAGTCGCAGGTGGACACTATAGTGTAATTCTTGTTATTTTTCTTATTCTTCGGGGTGACTGGAGTCTAGCTATCCGAAAAACCAACAAAAATCACAAGGCAGCATCCAGCATTAACTGTTAAGCCCTACAGCGTCTTTTAACCTACTAAGTCATTGGCTAAAAGCCATAAAATTCGTGTGAACCTTCAAACCTAGACCGTGATTTCAAGTTTTCTATGGTTTCCTCTTATTATTCATCGTTTTTCCACTAGTAAAATATTAACCCTATTAAATTATTTATATCGCACGGCATATTTAATTCCCCTGTCTCCTTAATATATAATACCCGGCCGGGTAATTGTTTTTAAAACGACGGGCGGATTTGGTATCACCGGATTAAATTCTTTATCATTTTATTAAATATTGTAAAATCATTGGGTTAATATTATTATTTAAATGATTTAAACATAAAAAGTAAGGTTTGGAGCAACGTCAAATGTCTAAAATTGGTTCAGGGACATCGCCCGGTCAGTCGGCAAACACTAATATGGAAAGCCATCAATTTGGGTTTCCAGAAAAAACAGGTTTATACAGTCCGGAATTTGAAAAAGAAAATTGCGGTGTTGGCTTTGTTGCAAATATCAAGGGCAAACCCAGCCATCAAATTATTCTCGATGCCGATCATATACTAAAACGTATGGAACATCGGGGCGGCTGCGGGTGCGAAACCAATACCGGGGATGGCGCGGGTATATTGACAGGCCTTCCGCATAATTTCCTGAAACGCGTTGCTAAAAATAATCTCAATGTCGCATTGCCTAAACCGGGCCACTACGCTGCTGGTAATATTTTTCTACCCACAGACCAAAATGCTCGCGATAAGTGCAAAACCGTTATCGAGTCCATTATTGAAGAAGAAAATCAGATATTTCTTGGCTGGCGCGAGCTACCGATCGATACGGAAGCAGCCGACATAGGCCCAACGGCACGGCAGTCACAGCCTTATATGGCACAATTATTTGTTCGCGCTGCCAATTCAATAGACAGTGAAGAATTCGAACGAAAACTATATATGGTGCGTAAACGCGCCACACATCAATTACGCAAAGATACCTCAATTCAACAACGCAAACTATTTTATATCTGTAGTTTATCTACCCGCGTCATCATATATAAAGGTATGTTAACACCCGAGCAAGTGATGAAATTTTTTCTCGATCTGCAGGAAGAAGATTATCGCTCCCATCTGGCCATGGTACATTCCCGTTTCAGTACCAATACCTTTCCATCTTGGGACCGGGCACAGCCGAACCGGTTTATGAGTCACAACGGCGAAATTAATACCTTACGTGGCAATATTAACTGGATGTCTGCCCGCGAAGGCACGGTAAAATCTGATTTGTTTGGTAATGACATCAACAAGCTGTTTCCAGTGGCGGAACCCGATTGCTCGGATTCCGGAAACTTTGACAACGTATTGGAATTTTTGCTGATGAGCGGCCGAACATTGCAGGAATCGGTGATGATGATGGTGCCAGAAGCCTGGCAAGCAAATCAGCTGATGGATGAAGATAAAAAAGCATTCTACAAATTTCATTCCTCGCTAATGGAGCCGTGGGACGGACCTGCGTCTATCGCTTTTACCGATGGCCACTATATTGGCGCCGTCCTTGACCGTAATGGCTTAAGGCCCAGTCGTTATTACCTGACCCACGACGATAAGGTTATCATGGCTTCTGAAGTTGGTGTGCTCGAAATCGACCCGGAAAACATCAAATCAAAGGGGCGGTTGCATCCAGGCAAGATGTTCTTGATCGACTTTGAACAAGGAAAAATGATACCAGACGAAGCCTTAAAAATGGACTTTGCCAAAAGACGGCCGTATAAAAAATGGATTAAAGAGCAAACGATCGAACTGGCATCCCTCGCTGACCACGAGCCACATGGATTCATTCCGGAAACACTGATAGAACGCATGCAGGCTTTTGGCTATACCACCGAAACCATGCAATTTATGCTGGTCCCGCTGGTAACAGAGCTTAGAGATCCGGTCGGCTCAATGGGAAATGATGCGGCATTGGCGTGCTTGTCTGACAAACCACGTATGCTCTATGACTACTTCAAGCAATTGTTTGCACAGATTACTAATCCCGCCATCGATTCTATCCGTGAAGAGGTTATTATGTCTCTGGATTGCTATATTGGTCCGGAGAAAAATCTGTTAGCCAGCACGGCAGAACATGCGCATCGTTTGCATATACCGCACCCCATCATTCACAATGAAGAACTGGCCAGTCTTAAACATATCAACCACCGTGGCTGGAGAGCACATACGATTGATATTACCTATGAGATTAGCGATCGCGCTGAAGATCTGAAAGCAGCGCTGGATAAAATCTGCCAAGAGGCGACGAATGCCATTAGCGAAGGTTATAGCCTGATTGTATTGAGTGACAGAAATATAGGCCCGAAACGCCTGGCGATCAGTGCATTATTGGCGATCAGCTGTGTACACCATCATTTGATCAAACTCAGCAAGCGCACGCAAATAGGCTTGGTGCTGGAATCAGGGGAGGCAAGAGAAGTACATCATCATTGCCTGCTAATCGGCTATGGCGCCGATGCAATCAATCCCTATCTGGCATTCGAAGCATTATGGCAAGCTAAAAGCGACGGCTTATTAGAAGAACAAAAATTTGATTCCGACGATCAGATCGTCGAAGCCTACCGCAAGGGTGTCCTCAAAGGCATGCTGAAAGTGATGGCAAAAATGGGTATCTCCACCTTACAATCCTATAAGGGCGCGCAAATATTCGAAGCGGTCGGTCTGGCCAGTGAGGTCATCGACAAATGTTTTATCGATACCGCCAGTCGAATTCAGGGTGTTGGATTTGATATCTTGGCAAAAGAAAGTTTTCGCCGCCATCGTCTTGGTTATCCGCTGCGGCAATCTGCAAAAACACCACAACTACCTAATCCCGGTGATTACCATTGGCGCGCCAATGGTGACAAGCATATGTGGAACCCACAGACTATCGCCAATTTGCAGGTCGCCGCAAAAACTAATAATAAAGAAGCCTACCAAAAATTTTCGCAAGCAGCCAATGACGATGCAACGCGCAACTGTGTTCTCCGCGGCCTGTTAAAATTCAAAGCCAATGTCAATAACGGCCCTGTTGCTATCGACACAGTGGAGTCGGCCAAAGATATTGTCAAACGCTTTTGTACCGGCGCCATGAGCTTCGGTTCAATATCCCAGGAAAGTCATGAAGCATTAGCAATTGCCATGAACCGAATAGGAGGCAAATCCAATACCGGCGAAGGCGGGGAAGATTCGAGCCGTTTTGGGACAATGGTTAATGGGGATTCAAAGCGTTCTGCAATCAAACAAGTAGCGTCCGGTCGTTTCGGTGTCACGATTGGCTATCTTACCAATGCAGACGAGATTCAGATAAAAATATCGCAGGGTGCAAAACCCGGAGAGGGCGGTGAGCTTCCTGGTAAAAAAGTTGATGACAATATCGCTCGAATTCGCCATTCTACCCCAGGGGTTGGCTTGATCAGCCCACCGCCACACCATGATATTTATTCGATCGAAGATATCGCCCAGCTTATTCATGATTTGAAAAATGCCAACCCCGATGCTCGCATTAGCGTAAAACTGGTTTCTGAAGTCGGCGTTGGCACGGTCGCCGCCGGTGTCACTAAAGCTAAAGCCGACCACCTGGTGATCGCAGGTCATGATGGTGGCACGGGTGCTTCGCCTCTCACATCAATCAAGCACGCGGGATTACCGTGGGAATTGGGTATCGCTGAAACACATCAAACGCTGGTGATGAACGAGCTGCGTTCACGTGTGGTCCTGCAAACAGATGGGCAACTTAAAACTGGCCGCGATGTCATCATAGCGGCTTTACTCGGGGCCGAGGAATTTGGATTTTCAACCGCACCCTTAATTACATTAGGTTGTATTATGATGCGCAAGTGTCATTTAAATACTTGTCCGGTCGGTATCGCAACCCAGGATAAAGCGTTACGAAAAAAATTCACCGGCAAGCCTGAGAATGTTGTCAACTACCTGTTTATGGTAGCGGAAGAGGCCAGAGAAATTATGGCGCAATTGGGATTTACCAATTTCAATGACATGATCGGCCGTGTCGATGTCTTGCAAACAGATGATGCCATTGATCACTGGAAAACCAATGGCCTTGATCTTAGCCTGTTACTAACTCCCGCGCAAAAACCACGTGCCGATACCGGTGTCTATCAGACCATCGCCCAGGATCATGGATTGGATAAAGCCCTGGACCAGCAATTGATCAAACTTGCCAAACCGGCTATTGAAGATGGAAAAAAAGTGAATATAGATTTGCCTATCATCAATACCAATCGTGTCACCGGGACCATGCTATCGCACACGATCGTCAAAACATTAGGCGAAAAAATGCTTCCGGATGACACTATACATATCAAATTCACCGGCTCGGCGGGACAAAGCCTGGGTGCCTTTTTAGCCAAGGGTGTTACTATTGAACTCGAAGGTGATGCCAATGACTATATCGGAAAAGGATTATGTGGTGGAAAAATCATTATCTATCCTCATCATAAAAGCACTTTCAGGGCAGAAGAAAATATACTCATCGGCAATGTAGTCCTATACGGTGCCACATCAGGAGAGGCCTATTTTCGCGGTATTGCTGCAGAACGATTTTGCGTCCGTAATAGCGGGGCACTCGCTGTCGTCGAAGGTATTGGTGATCACGGGTGCGAGTATATGACCGGAGGCCGCGTGGTTATACTCGGCGAAACCGGGCGAAATTTTGCCGCCGGGATGAGTGGTGGAGTCGCCTATGTTTGGGATAAAAACGGAAATTTTAGCGACAAATGTAATCCTGAAATGGTAGACCTTGATCCCGTCGAATCGCCAGCTGAGCAACAAGAGCTGCGACAGCTGATTGAAAACCACCGTCGTTATACTGGTTCTAGCGTTGCAGAAAACCTGTTAGCTAACTGGGATAATGCCCTCGAAAAATTTATCAAGGTCATGCCGGTAGATTACAAACGGGCGTTGGCAAATGTAGAATCGAACGATCAAAAAAAAGCCCTGGCAGTTTAGGCACAGCAAGAGAATATAACATGGGTAAAATAACCGGTTTTAAAGAATATAAGCGTCAAACACAAGCCTATCGTGATGTCAAAATCCGGCTGACTGATTTTAACGAAATTTACAGCCACCATGACGACAGCCACTTAAAAATTCAAGGCGCGCGCTGTATGGATTGTGGAATACCCTTTTGCCAGTCGACCACGGGTTGTCCTGTCGATAACCTGATCCCGGAGTGGAACGATCTGGTCTATCATGGCCGCTGGAAAGAAGCACTGGAACGTTTGCACAAAACCAATAACTTTCCTGAATTTACCGGAAGAGTATGCCCGGCACCGTGTGAAGGCGCCTGTTGTCTTGGCGTGACTGATCCCGCCGTGACAATCAAAAACATTGAGCATGCAATTGCCGACAAGGGGTTTGCAGAAGGCTGGATTAAACCCTGCCCGCCAATAGACCGCAGCGGCAATAAAGTGGCGATAGTCGGCTCAGGCCCGGCGGGGCTGGCGGCAGCGGCTGAACTCAATTCTTTCGGCCATTCGGTCACAATTTACGAGCGCGCAGATCGTTTTGGCGGTTTATTAATGTATGGCATTCCGAATATGAAGTTAGACAAGGGACTTGTTGATCGCCGCATCAATATACTTAAAGAAGAGGGTATAGAATTTATTGCCAACACCAATATCGGTAAAGACATTAGCATTGAAATATTACAAAACGATTTTGATGCCATCCTGTTTGCGACGGGTGCGAGCAAACCCCGCGACTTGCAAGTTGAAGGTAGAGACCTGCAAGGCGTGCATTTGGCTATGGACTTTCTAACAAAAAATACCAAGAGCCTACTCGATTCCAATTTATCTGACCGAAACTATATTTCCGCAAAAAATAAGAACGTTATTGTGATTGGCGGCGGCGATACTGGCACCGATTGCATCGGCACATCCATCCGGCATGGCTGTCAGTCCGTGACTAATTTTGAGCTGCTACCCGAACCGCCCGCAGAAAGAGCCGGGGGTAATCCCTGGCCTGAGTGGCCGCTAATTGTCCGAACTGATTATGGCCACGAAGAAGCACAGTCCAGGCAGGGTAACGACCCGAGAAGTTACTGCTTGTTGACAAAAAAATTTATCGGCGATGCCCAAGGAAATCTTACCGGCGTTCAAACTATTTCCCTGGACTGGCAGCAAGACAGTGATGGAAAGTGGATAATGACAGAAAAACCCGGAAGCGAAAAAACCTGGGAAGCCGACCTTGTCTTTCTGGCGATGGGATTTGTTGGACCAGAACACTATTTAAGCACGGCTGCCGATATTGCGCTTGACGCGCGCAGTAATTACAAAACCACACCGGGAAACTATCAAACATCCCAGCAAGGTATTTTTGCTGCTGGCGATTGCCGACGAGGACAGTCGCTGGTGGTCTGGGGTATCCAAGAGGGCAGAGAGGCAGCAGACGCTATCGATAAATACCTCGGAGAAACAAACTGATGCGCTGGTTATCTTCGCTTCCAAAAGGTATTAAGGTTATATTAACAATTAACCTCATCTTACTCATTAATAGTGGCAATAACGCTTATTTTTTTATAAAAAATCTATCTGCAAAACAGTCAATTAACGATATTGGGTTATTTCTGAATCTTACGACGCTCGTAGGAATCCTTCTGGTTCAGATTATAATTGTCGCACGATCATCTACAATGTTGTCCTATTCTCGAATCATTCTATATGGCCTGGCATTAATATATGGCGCGTTGATACTGACGATGTTAAACCCGTTGGTAATAACTTCAGCACGTGGACTAATTGCAATATTAATAACATTAGTTATTATTTTTTATTTGATCGGCGTACGCGGCTATCTTAATGAATCTATTGCGCAACATTACTTTAACAAATAACCCAGATTCACAAGCAAACCCAGACTACGATTTAATTTGTTATAATATCAGGTAAGTATGGATATTCAATTAAATCGTACAATCTGGCTAACCACCGAATCTGACAAACGCAAGAAGATCGTCCTTGAGGAGTCGCCGAGCGCACATGGATTTGACTCTGACATCTATAAAATTAAAAGCGAAAAAGAATTAATTGCGAAAATATACCATCGCCCTTTTAAAGTCCTTAATATCTCAGCAAAAATAGCTGCCATGATTGGTAATCCACCCGTTCGGCTCGGTGGTGACGGCAAGAAAAAAAGCCAAACTTTGCTAGCCTGGCCGATTGGCATACTCACTGACGAAAGTGAGCAATTTCTTGGTTACTGCATGCCTAAATTCGATGTAGAAAAGTCGACAACATTAAATAATCTATTATCTGAAACATCACGTAAAGCTTTTAACCTGAGTGAAAACTACCAATACCGGATAAAAATTACCTACTACTTGGCACTGCTAATATCCACTCTGCATGACTGCGGGCATTATGCGATAGACCTTACACCTGAGCATATTAATATCGACAGGGAGTCCGGAGATGTCACTATAATGGGTTGCGATAACTTCAGCATTATTTCTGCAGAAGGAAAACGCTTCCCTTGCAATAAACTATCCACAGAGTCCATTAGCCCTGAAGCGATTCAGAATAACTGGGCGCCGGTCGAATTTGACGAGTCTCAGGATAGGTTTTCACTTGCCGTTATCCTGTTTCAACTTTTTAATATGGATGTGCACCCCTTCTCAGGTGAGTCAGTTGATGACCATCCATTACCTGAGTCCATTCGCGAGCGCATCGAAAATCACTTATATGCCTATGGCAATCTCTCCAACAATCACATAAATCCCAGCAGATATAGCTTACACGATACGTTTGATCTTGAAACGCGCCAACTGTTTGATCTCGCATTCGAAGAAGAAGGTCAACGACCTAGCGCCCGGGCCTGGGGAGTTCATGCCCGGTCATTATTGCCGGGCGGTTCACGTGCGATGAAAAAATGCCCGTATAACGACAATCATTTCTCTGCCACAGATCCCTGCGGACTATGTGAAATTGATGATTTAAAAAGAGAAGATGGAAAATATGATCAGGCGCGTGAAGAGCACTTCCATTTTCCTACACCCACTGTCGCATCCGGTGCTAATAAATCAAAACTACAAAAAATAAGAAACCGAAGTAAACGGCTTTACTGGCGCTTGAAAAAGTCCTTTTCAAACCTGGCAAAACTAAAGCTAAATCGAACAAGTATTATATTAGCTTCATCATTTGCAGCTATTATTGTGTTCACAGTCATTGCCACCGTTGTACTTTATAATAATTGGGGATCAAGTGAGTTAAGTGGTTACAAGCTCAAAGGCAATATTGCTTCAGTATCACCAAGTGCCATGAGGTCTAACGTTTCACCTGACGCCACGATAACAATGAAGTTTACTGAACCTGTTGACCTGGATCAATCGACGAAACCCTACCTCTATATTAAAAACGGCCTTAATGATGTTAGCGGCAATGCAACGATAATAGACGATACGCTCACCTTTAAACCTGATGCGCCGTTGCAATCAGGTACCGAAGTTGTCATAAAACTTGGCAATATTATTGGTGCCAAATCTGGTTTAAAACTTAGGATGGACAAACGTTGGAGTTTTTTTACGCGCCCCAAGTTAGCCCCCATTACGGTAACCCGGCTAGCCAGAATCAATCATACAAAAAACCAGGCCAGATTTGGCCAGTCGTTAGCAGTATCACCTGATGGCACTAAACTGTTTGTCGGCGCGCCGCAGGATTCAGAACGAAAATTTATCAACGGTGGCAGTGGCAGTACCAGCGTATTCAAGTTAGCTAACAAGCGAAAACAATGGTTACAGTCGGCAAAGTTTGCACCGATTATGGATAGTTTTAAAATCGATCATTTAAAAGAATTTTACAAGTATGATAAAAAATATCCTTTGCCGTATATGAAAATCGACTTCGGCTCTAGTCTGGCCTATGAGCCCTTGTCACGCGTACTTGCGGTTGGTGCCCCTGCCTTCAAAAATAGAGCCGCTTATACCGGAAAAGTATTCCTGTATAAAGAAATAAACGGTGAATGGCGAAATTTCGCGTTAATCAATAACCCTAATCGCACCCATAATCTTTTTGGTATTCAAGTCGTTTTTTCAGGCGACGGTAAGACGCTAGCAATCGCTTCAGCTAATAGTGCCACGGATAATGTGTTTTCCGACGCCGCTATCCACATCTATAAAAAAAGAAAGAAAAACTGGGTACACGAACATTCTATCGCCAGCGCCGATTTTTATGATTTTAGTGAAATCGATCCGACCTCGCCCATAAAATTTGCATTGTCATACTCAGGCAATAAAATTGCCGTTGCGCAAAAAGGGAAGATTGCTATCTTTGTACCTAATGTCAACAAACAAAGAAAACGAAAAAGAAAGCGACGAAGAAAAGTGATACGGCAAAAATGGATACTCGCACATACCTTAAATGCGTTGGATCCCAGCCCCGGTAGCCTGTTTGCTGTCGATTTAAAATTCGCAAAAAACGGCTTGTTGTTAGTGAGCGAAACGCCGCTTAATGTCGTTACTGACCCAAATGCAACCAGCCAGGAAAACAGGAGCTTGGGTGCAATTTATATTTTCAGCAAGATAGATAAACACTGGGAACCGATTCAGAAACTGGTACCCTATGGCGGTAAAATCAGGCATTTTGGTCAAAAAATCGATGTCAGCTCAGATGGTAATATCATCCTCGTAGGCGCGATGGAGTCCAGAGGAATCTCGCACCAATGGAATATATTTTATTTGTTTATGAAACAGGACGGGCAATGGCATTCGAGTAAAAAAGTTATTATTCAGGAAGAGCCTGAAAGATATTTAGCAACGGAAACGGTATCGTTAAAACTGGTAAAGCCGGAAAATAAAAGGCTTATTATCTTTGCGGGTACTTATAATGATAATAATCCGGAGAAAAAACTAGCAGAAGAACCCGGCGCTGTACATATCTTTGAGGCTGAGATTAAAAACTGAGGTATAATCCTCGAATGACAGCAACATCGCTTTCCACAAACGAGCATACTACTAAAATACATGGGTCACTAATTGTATACACGAGATGAACTAAACACGCTGTTTCAAAAATTTCTTCCCAAGGACGCCATCGTTGCTGCTGTGGAAGAGCTCAGTGCCTTTGAGTGCGACGCCCTAACCGCCTATAAGCAACTCCCGCAAATAGTGCTTTTTCCGGAAACAGTAGAGCAAGTACAAAAAATACTTCGGTTCTGTTACCAAAATAAAATTCATGTCGTCTCGCGTGGTGCTGGCACCAGCCTTTCCGGCGGGGCTTTACCACTCGCTGAAGGGGTGCTTCTAAGTTTAGCAAAATTTAACCGTATACTAAAAATAGACGCAGATAATCGTACGGCATCTGTGCAGGCAGGTGTGCGTAATCTAGCCATATCACAAGCCGCATCTAAGTATGGATTATACTATGCACCAGACCCGTCATCGCAAATTGCCTGTACAATAGGCGGCAACGTTGCCGAAAACGCCGGTGGTGTACATTGTCTCAAATACGGCTTGACTACCCACAATATACTCGAATTAAAAGTGGTAACTGTTGAAGGCGAGTTCTTAACGATTGGAAGTCAGGGCCTCGACAGTTCCGGCTATGATTTACTGGCACTATTAACTGGCTCAGAAGGATTACTGGCAGTGATACTTGAAGTTACCGTCAAGCTTTTACCAAAGCCTGATGCGGTTCAAGTCATACTCGCCGGTTTTGATTCGGTCGTACAAGCAGGCTCCGCTGTTGCCGCTATTATCGCTGCAAACGTAACGCCTTCAGGCCTGGAAATGATGGACAACTATGCGATTAGGGCAGCAGAAGAGTTTGCGCATGCTGGATATCCCGTTGATGCAGCAGCCATTTTAATTTGTGAGCTGGACGGCGCTAGCGACGAAGTCGCTGAAGAAAGTAATACGGTTTTAGAAATACTTAAGTCATACAATATACTTGAATTACAGATCTCTAAAACTGAAGAGCAATGCTTGCTTATCTGGTCTGGACGCAAGGGTGCCTTTCCCGCTATCGGTCGTATTGCACCCGATTACTATTGTATGGATGGGACGATACCCAGGAAATACTTAGCGCCGGTACTTGAGTACATTAGTAACCTGTCCGCTGAGTATAATCTTAAAGTGGCAAATGTTTTTCACGCTGGCGATGGTAATCTTCACCCCCTGATTTTATATGATGCAAACATCCCTGGGGAGCTGGAGAAAACCGAAAAATTTGGCGCAAAAATTCTGGAAATGTGTGTGAAAGTGGGCGGCAGCATTACCGGTGAGCATGGTGTCGGTGTCGAAAAGATTAATCAAATGTGTCTGCAATTTAACACCCTGGAATTAGAGCAATTCCATAGAATCAAACATGCATTTGATTCGCTTGGCCTGCTCAATCCTGGAAAAGCTATCCCCACGCTTCATCGCTGTGCTGAGCTTGGTGCCATGCATGTACATAACGGCGAGCTGCCTTTTCCTGATATTGAAAGATTTTGAGCTGGAGACTATGAGTTACCAAAGTATTGAAGACATTCAGGAGCAGGTACTAGAAGCATACCGTACCAAAGTACCCCGAAAAATAGTCGGCGCAGACTCTAAGAATTTTTACGGCTATAAAATCAATGCTACACCGATAGTCATCGACATAAAACCGGAAATTATTGACTATGAACCGACGGAGCTTGTGATTACTGCTAGCGCCAGTACACCGATTGCTGATATTCAAAAAACGTTAGCGCAACATCAACAGATGTTGGCATTCGAGCCCCCTGATTTTAACAACATGTCGACAATTGGTGGCACGATTGCCTGTGGGTTCTCAGGACCACGACGACCGTTTACCGGTTCGGCTCGCGATTATACACTGGGCATTACCTGCATAAACGGCAAAGGCGAGATGTTAAAATTAGGCGGCAAGGTTATGAAAAATGTTGCCGGTTATGACGCATCAAGATTAATGGTCGGTTCGCTGGGAACGTTAGCTGTTGTCATCAATGTTTCTTTAAAAGTTGTCGCAAAACCCGCACACGAAATCAGCACTGTTATCCGCCACGATGGCGGAAGTACAATAGATAAAATTAAGTCTATTTGCAATAGCAACAAGTATCCTCTATCAGCAGTATTTGCTGATGATAGCGATATTTATATTCGCTTATCCGGCCCGGAGGCGTATTTGCGAAAATCAGTGAATGCTATCGGTGGAGAAATCCTCGACCACGCTGACTTATTTTGGAATTCAGTTGCCAATCAAACCTATAAATCTTTTAATCGCCAACTCCCTCTATGGCGGGTCTCGGTTCCGCCTGCCACCGACACGCTTGCCATTAGTGGTGCGCAGCTTATAGACTGGGGCGGCGCGCTGCGTTGGATATCGACTGAAGACACGGCTGATTCTGTTAGACAAGTAGCAACCGCAGTGGGTGGCCAGGCGATACTCTACAAACCACATGATCACCCTGATAATAGCCTATCAATATTTCACCCTCTTAGTCATGGTATTGCTAGTCTCCATAAAAAACTTAAACTTGCATTTGATCCTGAAAATATTCTCAATCCAGGTCACATGTATTTGGACTTATAATATGCAAACATCACTGGATAGCCGGTTTAAAGAAACTGAAGCGGGAAAAGAAGCTGACAAAATATTACGAAAATGTGTTCATTGCGGGTTCTGTAACGCAGTATGCCCTACTTATCAGCTTTCCGGTAATGAACTCGAAGGTCCTAGGGGCAGAATATATATTATAAAAAACGCGCTCGAGGGAAATCAGGTCAGTTTTGCTTCACTCAGTCGCCTGGACCACTGCCTGACATGCTTGTCTTGCGAGTCGACCTGTCCGTCAGGTGTTAATTACCACCAGTTACTCAATATTGGTCGTGAATGGATAGAGAAAAATAATAAGCGCCCGCTATCTCAACGAATATTTAGAAATCTATTATGCCGGATCATTCCTAACAAGCCCTTGTTAAAAATTTTATTGTCCTGCGCCAAACTGCTAAAACCTTTGCTACCATCGAAGCTGAAAGCTCAGGTACCCACCCTAAAGAAAACACTTGCATGGCCTGATGACAACCTGCCTCGCTCAATGATATTACACCAAGGGTGTATACAACCACTTTTATCCCCGGAAACAAACCAAGTTACCGCGGAGGTTTTTAGCAAACTTGGCATAAAATGTATACCTGAAGAAAATAACTATTGCTGTGGCGCACTACATTACCATTCTGGAAAAACGCAAAAGGCTTTACAAATTATCCGTAATAATATCGATGCCTGGCTACTGCAATTGGATAAAGGCGCAGAATGTATTGTTAGCACAGCCAGTGGGTGTGGCTGGTTTATCAAAGACTATAAAAACTTGCTAAAAGATGATCCAGCGTATGCACAAAAAGCGTTGCAAATATCGTTAAAATGCAAGGACGTCGCAGAAGTAATGGTAACAGAGAAAACTGACAAACTGGAAATAAACCAGAAAAACTTGGTCGCCTACCATGCGCCCTGCAGCCTTCAGCACGGGCAAAAAGCCAGTGGTCATGTGGAAAAACTACTTGCTGATAAAGGTTTACAACTTTTGATTCCGGAAGACCCTCATTTATGCTGCGGTTCAGCTGGTACTTACTCGCTTTATAATCCCGGTACTGCTGGCAAACTTCAGAAAAATAAACTAAATAATTTAATGGCCTTATCACCGGAGATAATAGTAACAGCCAATATTGGATGCCAATTACATCTCGGCAAAAACAGTCGGGTAAAGATTACCCACTGGATTGAATTATTTCGCTAAATTAACCCTGTTTTTTATCCGAATATAAAGTCGCCAAGGACAATCGCCAAAACTATTTTAGAATGATGATTGCCGTCAACCACGTCGCATCTTATAATTCATCTTTTAAGCAAATCTGAATCGGATCGACACCCTATGAGACAAGTTACTTCGTTTAACCCGCCTGTTCGCACTTTGATGGGACCTGGCCCATCAGATGTTAATCCACGAATACTATCGGCCATGGCCAGACCAACCATCGGCCATCTAGACCCGGCATTTGTGGCGATGATGGATGAGATTAAACTCATGCTTCAATATGCATTTCAAACCAAAAACGAGCTCACCATAGCGGTTTCTGCACCGGGTTCCGCTGGTATGGAAACATGCTTTGTTAATTTGATAGAACCCGGTGACAAAGTCATTGTCTGTCAGAATGGTGTCTTTGGTGGCCGAATGAAAGAGAATGTCGAACGTTGCGGCGGCATTGCCATTATGGTTGAAGACAACTGGGGTGAGCCTGTTGATCCCGGCAAACTGGAAGACGCGTTAAAAGCGCATACGGATGCTATTATCGTCGCCTTTGTTCATGCCGAAACATCCACGGGTGTCGTGTCTGATGCTAAAACGCTATGTAATATCGCTCATAAAAATGACTGCCTGACAATCGTCGATGCGGTCACATCACTCGGTGGATCTGAGCTATTGCTTGACGACTGGGGCATTGACGCGGTTTATTCAGGCACGCAAAAATGCTTGTCCTGTACGCCTGGGCTATCACCTGTCAGTTTTAGTGAAGCCGCCGTTAACCGAATTCAATCACGAAAAACACGCGTGCAAAGCTGGTTTCTTGATCTCAATCTGGTCATGGGATATTGGGGCGAAAACGCTAAACGAGCCTACCACCATACCGCACCTATTAATTCGTTGTACGCTTTACACGAAGCATTGGTCATCCTTCAGGAAGAGGGGTTGGAAAATGCGTGGCGACGGCACCAATCTAACCATATTCTGCTAAGAGAAGGTCTCAAGGCATTAGGCATCGGTTTTATCGTCGAGGAAAATGCCAGACTCCCTCAGCTTAATGCAGTGTCAATCCCTGATTCAGTCAAAGATGAGGCACAAATACGCCAAACATTACTTAATGAATATGGCCTTGAAATTGGTGCAGGCTTAGGTAATTTAGCTGGAAAAATCTGGCGGATCGGATTAATGGGTTACGCCAGCAATAAGAAGAACATTGCCCACTGTCTGCGCGCATTACAAGATGTGTTAAATTAGTACAATCAGTCTCACTAATCGATTTTTTATTTGACCTACCATTACCTTCCAGGGTAGAGCGATGCTGTTTTATCCTGGTAGTTACCTACTCTCACGCAGATATAATAAATACTCGCTAGTCCATCTGTTACATAATTGATTTGGATTTGGGGTTATTTATCCTTTTCATCAATGCCCGTTACGTCCGCGGGCTAAATAGTTTTTTTAAAATGCCGATACACTAAATACGGGTAGTCTAATTACCAAAAAATATTGAATGGAAGCATAATCATACTTTAATTATAGGGTTTTCATCAATGCACATATACTTTCGAAAATTTTTATTGCTAGCTATTTTAACCCTGCCTATCACTCTAAACGTCCCGGCAGATACTCTGTTTGACGGTCGTTTCAACACTTGGGAAAAAAAAGCATTGGCGGGAGACAAGTACTCTCAATATAAGCTTGGACGATCCTATCTACTAGGATCACAGGTCAAGGTTGACATTAAGCTAGCCATCAAGTGGTTGGAAAAAGCCGCATTACAAGGCCATACAAAAGCTGCCTATAGACTAGGATTTATTTACTACAGCAATCTCGATGGTACAAAAAACTATGCCAAGGCCTTAAAGTGGTTTGGACGCGCAGCAAAAGCAAACCACGCTGAATCTCAATATTATATAGCGCTTATGTATTTTGAGGGACGTGGCGTCACAAAAAACGCTGACTCTTCGCTTAAATGGGCTTACAGAGCAAAGCAAAACGGTGAAACGCAAACCACTAGATTAATCGCGAAATTACAGTCGATTAAAAAGCGGGACAGGTCAATAACAAAATACAAGGCAAGTACCAACGCACCTAAAATCAGTTTCAAGACACGCGATATCATTCTTGCAGGCCAGTGGAAATCTGATACCCCGCTTGCAAAAGAAATTCCTTTAGCACTAAAAAATTGCATCAAGAGGAATAATAAAATAAAGTGCGCATCCAAACGTCTAAAAAAGTTTACGAAAAACTACACAGCAGATTATATTGTCGAGTCCGAACTTTCTGGTTTCAAAAAAAATGGTGCCTTTGTAATAAGTTATCGCTATAACTATTTGTTTGTGCTTCCTGAAGATGCAGATGATCCCAGCCCTACCTATTTTCTTCCCGGAATCGGCAAAACAGAATTAAAAATACTCAAATGCCATATATTGGCGAAAACTAAAATGAAATGTTATACAAAAGAGCTACATGCCGTCCGCTATACTCGCCATTAATGCGTTAAATACCCGCCTGCCGATCTAGCCTTCTAGGTCCGTTCGAGACGATTAGCATTCGAATCTGCCGCAAAACCGGAAAATATCAATAATAAAATTATTGATATATGCTGTTTTATTTATCTTCATACTTTAACTAGTTTACCCTTCTATGAAAAAACCTGCGGCCGCCACTCAATCCCTGCTAATTTTGCATTATCATTTACACCGTTACGCGAGTTAGTTAAACTAATCGGAGTCGGCATGTTAACCGTACGCAATTTCCAATCAAGAATTTGTCAGGAGAACAAGCATTCTTTTTGACGATAGAACAGTCACCCAAAGACCTG
>QILK01000069.1 GCA_003233345.1 Gammaproteobacteria bacterium
TGCAGTGTTTTGCGATTACCGCACTAATGAGTGTTATCTGGATTCTAGTCGGTTACTCAATATATGCTGGTGGAGATGGTGCCTTTTGGGGTGGGCTCGACAAGGCATTCCTTAATGGTCTGCATCAGCTTAATTCGGAAGGTAAGCTGGAATTGGCCAGTGGTGCGAAGTCTACTTATCCAGAAATGCTCGATGTTATGTTTCAAATGACTTTCGCAATTATTACCCCGGCACTGATGGTTGGCGCGTTTGCAGAGCGTATGAAGTTCTCATCCATGCTGGTGTTTATGGCACTGTGGTCAATCCTTGTTTATGCACCGATTGCCCATTGGGTATGGGGTGGTGGTTGGTTAGGTGATAAAGGTATTATCGACTTTGCCGGTGGAACCGTTGTTCATATCAACGCTGGTGTCGCCGGGTTGGTTGCTTGTATCATGCTTGGCAAGCGTACTGGTTATCCGAATACTATGATGTCGCCGCATAATCTTGGATATACCTTGATGGGGGCTGCAATACTTTGGGTTGGTTGGTTTGGCTTTAATGCGGGTAGTGCGGTTGCTGCCAATGAAACAGCCGTTATCGCGATGCTGGTTACACAAGTTGCGGCAGCAGCGGCTGCATTAGGTTGGATGTTTTTTGAGTGGATGCATCACGGAAAGCCCAGCGCGCTGGGTATCGCGTCGGGTGCCGTGGCCGGATTGGTGGCCATTACACCGGCCGCTGCTAATGTCAGTCCAATGGGAGCGCTGTTACTTGGTTTTGCATCGGGTATTGGTTGTTTTTATGCATCGACCAAATTGAAACGATTATTAGGGTACGATGATTCTTTGGACGTATTTGGTGTTCACGCTATCGGTGGTATTATTGGCGCAATCGGTGTCGGTATCTTATGTGCGCCCAGTGGTTTGGGCGTGTTTTCGGGATACGGTTTTGGTGCCGGTGTCAATAGTGTAGGCCAGCAACTGTCCGCACAACTTCTGGGCGTAGGCAGTACGGTGCTTTACACGACGGTGATGACCGTCATTATTCTCACGGTTGTCAAAATGCTGCTTGGATTACGTGTTACCGACGAGCAGGAAACCGAAGGCCTGGATATTACCTTACATGATGAGAGAGGTTACAATTTGTAATCTGCTATCGACATAGTATTGTCGTTATGTGAAAAGCGGGTGTACGTCAGTGCACCCGCTTTTTTTATAAGCGTGTTATTATCGGCACCACTTGGAAATATAACTTTCCGCTTCGACTATCGCCTGTTGATATTCCTCGGCACTAAGTCTAGTGCGTTTGCCACCATCGTTTTTATAGAGAACTTTGGATACCTGGTATCTGCCAAGGTTATCTTTAGCGCGCTGGCAACGTTGCTTGCCGGCGTTATTATATGAGTCTATTTCTTTTTGCTTAATTGTATTTTGGCGTTGATACTTATAATAATTTTTTAACATTTTTTTACGATTTTGAATTCTTTTTTGAAGAAATGGATCGGTGTTAAAATTGGAATTAACGTCAAACGATTTGACGTTTTCATGGACTGGCTGGTCACCGTATTGGGTGATACCATTTTTGTCTTTCCACGTATAAATGCGATCCGCCATTGCTGTTGTTGTCGCACATAACATGAGTGCACAGACGAATAATCTCGTGAGAAAATTGTGTTTATTCTTCATAGTTTCGCCAATTGTATTAACTAGAGTTAGCTGGATATTCTCCTAATTAGCGTTTAGTGCAATGTTATTCTTTAATCTTTAGTCGCGACAGGCGCAGTCTCTGTCGATCGTCAAACAAATGCCTGGAAGCCGCCCAAACTGCTAGATAAACACCAAACCCTGTGCCGCCTGCGATTAAAAACATGATTAAAATCTGATATTTAACGGCATCCATCGGTGCAGCCCCGTGGAGTAATTGGCCCGTCATCATACCCGGTAGACTAACCAGCCCGGCGGCCGCCATTGCATTAATAATGGGAATTAAGCCACTGCGAATACTTTCGCGTCTAAGATCGTTAATGGCCTCGCTCCATGTGTGGCCTAACATTAGCTTGTTCTCAATAATATTGCGCTGGTTCCAGGCGCTATGTGTCAGCCTGTCGAGTCCAATCGCAATGCCGTTCATGGTATTACCCAGCAGCATTCCTAGTAACGGTATTGCATATTGTGGTGTATACCAGGGCGGAGCAATTGCTTGTGGGAATAGGTCACCGATGATTGGAATCGCAAACTCAGGGAGTGGTGTTGCTTGTTGCTTGATAATAAATACCAGCGCCAACACGGTTACGGAGAATGACGAAACAAACATGGCCAGTGTACCGACACCGAAGCCCCACCAGCCACTAAACCTATGTTGTTGCCGCATCATAACTTCCCGACCGGCAGCCGACAACATAACGAATGCAATGAGTGATATCCACAGCAGATTCACCTGCCTGAATAATACATGCAGGACCAATCCAATAAGCCAAAGTTGGATAACGGTTCGGGTTGCCGCAATAAAGATCTGAGCGGCCAGGCCGAGCTTAAGTCGAAACGATACCAACACCAGCGCAATAATAAGTATTGACGCCAGCATTAGATCGTAGTGACTCAAATGTACATAATTATTCAAAGCGCGGCCGGGCGAAAGGTACCAGAATGCATTTGTAAATGTCGCTGTGCGACGCGTTTAATTTGCTTCTGGTCATGGCTGACCCAGATTATGCTACAGTGATTACTTTGCTGATATTGTTGAATCAAGTCTTCGGTATTAGCCGTTGCTTTAGGGTCTAGATTAGCGGTCGGCTCATCCAGTAACAATAACCTCGGCTTGTTCTGGAGTAGCCTTAACAGTGCAAAGCGTTGTTTCTCACCAGAGGAAATCTGGTCGATTCGCCACGATAAAGCGCTTTCTGCAAAGCCGAGTTTTTTAAGTCCTGATTTAATAAAATCAGTTAACAGAGTTTTTTCGAAATGTTGTCCAACGGTTAAATGCCACCACTCACTGTTTGCCGGCAGTAGTGACACTGTTTTACGCCAGACGGGTGGACTATACTCGCTCAATTTTTTATTTTTGAAATCAATAGTCCCTGAATGCGGGGTTAAATCAGCGAGGCAGCGCAGCAACATACTTTTTCCGCAACCAGAAGGCCCAGAAATGCAGAGTATCTCGTTATCGTTGATGTCAAAACTTAAGGGACCGATGATATCGGTAGTTAATTTTTCGACCTTTAAGAGCATATTGGTATTCGCGAGTCCGCGCACGTTGGCATAAGAACCATGCTGATTTGCTAGTTCTCTTCCATTTCTCTTTTAAAAAATTCGGGCGAGACCATTGATGCTTTGTGAATGCCTGCGTTGTAGTAAAAAGTATCAAACGGTTTGTCCGTGCTAGCTTGTTCATTAAATTTGCTTAAATCGGTCGAGGCATCTTTTGCCGCCATTGTGCAGGTCCACCATCCTGAAGGATAACTGCTCTGAAAAAAATGTTGGATTTGTGTGGAGGCAAATCCCGCTTGGCGAATAGATTTTTGCATGGGCTTTAAAATATTCATATGATAAAGCGGTGACTCACTTTGCTGAACCATGATACCGCCGTCAGCCAGTGCTTTATGACAATTCCTATAAAACTCCTCAGAAAACAGTTCTTGAGCGGGTCCGACTGGGTCGGTACTGTCGATCAGGATTATATCCAGATCTGAATGTTTTCTTATCCACTCGGCCCCGTTTTCATGGAGGATTGTTGCTCTGTCATCTTCGGCAGCGTGGGCGAGTACTGGAAAGAATTTTTTCGCGAGTAAGACAACATTTTCATCGATTTCTATGAGTGTTACCGATTCAATGCTTTTATGCTTAAGCACTTCCTTTAGTGTTCCACAGTCACCACCGCCAATAATAGCCAGCTTACGCGGATTTTTGTGGCAGAACAAAGCGGGATGGGAAATCATCTCATGGTAAATTTGGTTATCGCGGTCTGTTATCATAATAAAGCCGTCAATAACCATCATGTTGCCATATTCTTCTGTGGCATAAATATCGATAGTTTGTAAAGAGCCTTCCTCGGTATGCAGCTTCTCCTGTATTTTTACCGAAAAAGCGGTCCCGCTCTCTTCACAAATTTCTGAAAACCAGGTCTTATCCAGCGCCATTATTAGCTCCCAAATAGATTTAGCAGATTATAGTTGCAGCCGGTAAATATTCACATATTATTAATCTAAATTAAAGATATAGTTAATAAAAATTATTGTTCTTGTTATCAGATCATGGTTGAATACAGAAATTTGACGAATAAATGAACATGAAAATATGAATTGGACGATTGATAAAAGCAAAGCGTTGTACCAGCTGGATAACTGGTCTGATGGCTATTTTGATATTGGTGATAACGGACATGTTATTTGTCGGCCAGTCGCAGCCTCTGAGGCTACGCCACAGGGTACTAGTAGCTCGATTGATCTGTGTACATTGGTTAAGCGGCTAACGGAAAAGGGAATACACCCACCGGTGTTACTTAGATTCTGCGATATTCTTCAGGATCGGGTAAAGCGCTTACATCAAGTATTTGCACAGGTGATAAAAGATGAAGGCTACGGTGGCAGTTATACGCCTGTTTATCCAATCAAGGTTAATCAACAAAGCCGTGTTGTCGGCGGCCTGTCGAATCAGGAATCGGGCCGGGTTGGACTCGAATGTGGAAGTAAAGCCGAGCTAATGGCATGCATGGCAATACAAAGTCAATCGGAGCTTATTATTTGTAACGGTTATAAGGATCTTGAATATATAAAACTGGCATTAATAGCGATTGAATTGGGACATCGTGTTTTTATTGTTATTGAAAAATTATCCGAGATAGATTTGATCGTTCAGCAGCAAAAGGCATTCGGAATAAAGTCAGCATTGGGTTTGCGACTTAGATTGTCGTCAATTGGAAACGGTAACTGGCAGAATACCGGTGGCGGGAAATCCAAGTTTGGTCTGTCGGCAGCACAAATTATAAAACTATTTTCCAAGCTTGAGCAGCACCAGCTATTGGAAAATTTACAATTTTTGCATTTTCATATGGGATCGCAAATAGCGGATATCGATCATTTTGAAAATGGAATACGCGAAGCAATGCGTTTCCTAGTTGATATGACAAAAAAAGGCGCAAATTTTACAGTTGTTGATGTGGGAGGCGGTTTGGCAGTCGATTATGAAGCGACCCACTGCAAGTCATTTTTCTCGATGAACTATTCATTAGTAGAGTATGCCCAGGTAATTGTCAGTAATATAAATAAGATTTGTAAAGAGGAACATATTTTACCGCCAGAAATAATAACCGAGTGTGGACGCGCTATGACCGCGCATCATGAAGTATTGATTGTAGAAGTAATTGATACCGAAAAAAGAACTGAACTGTCAAGGGTTGAAGAAGAAAGTCCGGTAAGCACTTTACATAGGAGGCTCACTAGGCTGACTAATGATATAAGCAGCGATAATTGCGAAGCGATTCTTGCTGAAGCCAAGGAAACAATGAAGCAGGTACTTGATAAATTTATATTAGGTCACTTTGATTTGCAGCAACGCTCGCTCGCTGAATGTTTATATGCAAAGTTATGTGAAAAAGCGCATTCGATTTTGCGGCAAATGCCTGAATGCAAAAAATCATTGTTTGATCATGTTAGCGAATTGGTTGCTGACAAAATTTTTTGTAACTTCTCAATCTTTCAGTCGATACCGGACGTATGGGCAATAGACCAGGTTTTCCCGATATTGCCGCTGCAGCGATTGGATGAATATCCCCAGCGAACGGTATTGATCAAGGATCTTACCTGTGATTCGGATGGTAGAATTGATTTTTATGCGGGACAGGATGGGCAGAACGTAACGCTTAAGTTGCACAACTGTGACGCTGGAAGTGGTTATTTTTTAGGTATCTTTTTGGTAGGGGCTTATCAGGAGATACTCGGTGATATGCATAATCTTTTTGGAGACACCCATTCAGTTGATGTAAAAATGCGTTCTGATGGTGAATATGATATTGTGAACGTGGAAAAAGGCGATACAGTCACCGATGTGCTTAATATTATTCATTATGATTCGTATCATCTAAAAAGAGCTTACCAGAAGAAGATTGATAAGGCAGACTTAAGTAGCGACAGAAAAAAATTCATTTTTTTACAGCTTTCTAATAGCCTCGAAAGTTATACTTATTTATTTAATCAATCGAAGGTAGGGGTGTGCCTGCGTGAGCAGGCTGAAAAAGAGGTATTCAAGAGAGTCTTAAAATAAAATGAATGCTTAGTCTATAAAAGTTGTTTTAGATTTTTTGCAGTTACGTTTAACGGGATGCTAAAGGAGAATAGCGATGAGAGCGGGGATAATTGGATTGGGAGCAATGGGTGGGCCAATAGCGCGTAACCTGGCTAGAGCGGATATACTACATCGTATTTGGACACGAGATATTGCCAAAGCCGATGTATACATTAATGAACTTCAGGTAAAAAGAGCAACAACGCCCGCTCAGTTGGCTGCTGAGTGCGATTTAATTTTTACCTGTGTGTCTAAAGATGAAGATTTAATTGAAGTGGTTGAGAAATTAATGCCTGGCTTGGTAAGCAAGAAAGTCATTGTCGATTTATCAACTACCTCAGTCGATACGGCTAAATATGTTGCAGAACAATTGCTGACAAAAGGTGTCGAGTTTTTGGATTCGCCTGTCTCTGGCGGTGTCGAAGGCGCTGCTCACGCAACATTGGTTTTGATGATTGGCGGAAGCAAAGCAGTTTATGAGCAGGTTAAACCTATATTAGAGCTTATTAGTAACAAGCAAATACATATGGGGAAAACAGGTGATGGACAGGCAACAAAAGCAGTCAATCAAATTATGGCTGCGGGTATCAATCAGGCAGTTACTGAAGCGCTCGCGTTTGCCAATGCACTGGATTTAAATTTGCAACAGGTTATCGAAGTGACCAGTGCAGGTGCGGCCAGCAACTGGTTTCTCAAGCATCGGGGGCCAACCTTGGTCAGGGAGAATTATGACACGGGGTTTAAGCTTTCACTGCATAATAAAGACCTGGAGATATGTCGTAAAATGTCTGAGTCGTTGACGATAGATCAAAAATTATTACCTTTAGTGGAAATGACCCGGAACCACTATCAACAGTTAATAGACTCAGGTTATGGAAGCAAGGATATATCCTGTTTGTATATGCTAAAAAAAGAGTTATTTTTGGAGGAATACCGGAAGTGATTGCTTGATAAAACTGGTTTTCATATTGATGGCGTTAGGGTCGGTGTCTGCAGGTGTTTGGGGGCCAATCGTTGGTAAGTCGAATTTATTTGATTTATCAACAATGACCAACCAAGGCGTTTATTTTTGGCTGGCGGTCTTGTTTCTGGTGATCGCCAGTATGTCATTTGTTGCAATACTGTTTAAAAGGCTTTTGTCACTGATATCCCTGGCATTCAGTGGAGCAACATTGTGGGTGATCGCCTATTATTTTCATGATAAATGGCCTTCAAGTGGGTTACAAAAATTAAGTGGAATAACAACAAGTTCAGCGAGGCTTGGCGAATCTGGACCGTTATCGACAGAGCTGGGTTGGGGTGCGTTTGCAATTTTAGCCGGGTTTATACTTCTGCTGTTAACGGCACCTTTTGTTCGAAAAAAAAATAAATAATGATAGCAAAAAATTAATCGGGCTAAAGGTTGTGTTTAAGTTCTGCCTCTCTTGACTAACCATAAAATGACTATGTATATGCTGGTCAGGGAAATGATAATCACACTACCCCAGAAAGAGACAGGCGCTAGGTAGGATTTATCGCTGCCGTCGGTTGCGATTAAGTAGACCCACTCGTCAAGCGTTAGTCCAAGGCCGCTGCCGAAGCCAATACTGTTAATGGTTTCGGCGTGGCCGCGGTTGGAAAAAAGAATTAGTGGTAGCGCAAATATAACCATCAATAAAATACCGGTATATAAGTGGTGTATATTATAAGGACCGATATCAAAGTTTGTGTTTGGTGAAAAATATAGATAGACACGTAAAATACTATAAGTGAGTAGCATGGAAAAAAGTATCAGTAACGCACGTTTATTAGCGTTAAGCATTTTAGGTTCTATCCCTCTAGTTGTTATTTTTTCCAAGTGTTAACGGAATCGCATCAATTTTATTCTTTTTTAGTTGCTGTATATTTTTTTTTGCTTCGGAATTACTGGTAAAGGGTCCAATATAAATCCGGTAAAAGGGCTTGCCATTGCGCTGGCTTTCATTGATATTCGAGTTTATACCCAATTTTGCGATACGTGTTTTTTGAATCTGGGCTTGTGCCTTTTTGGAAAACGCACCGGCTTGCAACATATATCGCCTTGCTGATGATGCTGGGTTGTTTTTACCATTTTTAGCCAGTTTAACTTTGCCGGGTTTCTCCGTTTTCTTTCTTTTACTCTTGGTTAGCTGTTTTTGCGGTTCGCGAGTTTTTTTAGGTTTTGATGATGCTTTTACTTTGCGCTGGTGTTTTACCGATGGGACCACCGTTTTCTGTAACACAATATGATAGCTGTACTCAATATTATTAACTATTTTTTTAGGTAACGTTCTACTGCGCGGCGTACTAACTGCTCGCGCCGTTTTAGTGGAGTTAACGCCCACCCGGTTGGTTGCTTTTTTGCTGGTGACCGTTGTTTTTTCCGTTTTCCCCCCCAAGGTTTTTGGGTGAGGAATTTTATATTCAATATAAGTTAAGGCCGCTACTAAGATTCCAGGCGCAAAACCGACAAGCATCCAGAACCATATAGGCAGTGCTCGCGCCTGCCGAGGCGTGTGTCTGGAACTTTGTCGGTAATTCTGTCTTGACATACTAATCCGTTTTAATCTTGATATTTATTAGCTAAACAATATAACAATTTTAGTTTATTCAGCAAATAAAATAGTCGGTGCCAATTAATTGTTACATTTCCTCCGGTGAGGATACGCCTAATAATGTTAGTCCATTATGAATAACTTGCCTGACAGCTAAGCTTAGACAAAGTCGGGCATTGCGCCTGTTACTGTCTACTTCTTCGAGAATTTTTTTAAGTCGCTTATCGTTATAATAAGAGTGGAAATCATTGGCTAATTCACGTAGAAAATAGGCCACCTGGTGGGGTTCGCAAGCGTCTGTTGCCCGTAATATTATCTCCGGATACTGGGTCAATCGTGTGATTAGAGCCTGCTCCGGCTTTTCGTTTAATAAACTCAGGTTATCCAAACCTGTTGCTTGCTGGTAAGTCAGGTTATTTTCTTTTAGCTTTTTAAAAATATTACATACGCGGGCGTGTGCATACTGAATATAATAAACGGGATTGTCTTTAGACTGTGATTTTGCCAAGTCCAGATCAAAATCCATATGTTGTTCACACTTTCTTAAGACATAAAAAAACCTGGCGGCGTCGTTGCCAACTTCGTGGCGTAACTCTCTTAAGGTAACAAATTCTCCGGAACGGGTCGACATAGCTGCTTTTTCGCCACCCCGGTACAATATGGCAAACTGCACTAGCAGTACGGTTAATTTTTTGTGATCTAGCTTTAGTGCTTGTAGCGAGGCGTTAACACGGGGTATATAGCCATGGTGATCGGCACCCCAGATATCAATAAGTTGATTATATCCGCCCTCTAATTTACTTGCATGATAAGCAATATCGCTTGCCAGGTAGGTTTTGAGGCCATTATCACGAATGATAACCCTGTCTTTTTCATCACCGAGTAACGATGATTTAAACCAGGTCGCACCGTCTTTCTTATATAAATAGTCAGATTTTTGCAGCGATTCTATAGACTGGTCGACAGCACCTGATTCCACCAGGCTGGATTCGAAAAACCAGTTATCGTAATCGACACCAAATTCGTTTAAATCCTGGCGAATATTACTAATGATTTCAGTTAGTCCCTGCTTAAAAACAGTGTTAAATTCTTGCGGCGAAAGCAGCTTGCGCATATTGAGAATAATACCGTCTATATGCGCTTCTTGATCACCTTCAGGGCCATCGAGGGGTACCCCGGCAAAGACTTTATCACTGGAATGACAAAAATTTTCCGCCTGTTTACGGTGGATACTGGCGGCGATATCAAATATATAGTCACCTTTATAACCGTTTACTGGAAACGGGATAGTTTCACCGCATAGCTCCAGATATCGAAGCCATATACTCGCCGCCAGGATATCCATTTGTCGGCCAGCGTCATTAACATAATATTCACGGTGTACCTTGTAACCCACAGAGCGCAGGAGATTAGCCAGCGTCGCGCCATAGGCAGCTCCTCGGCCATGGCCGACATGCAGTGGGCCTGTTGGGTTAGCTGAAACATATTCGAGATGTATTGTCTGCCCCTGGTAGTGCTTGCTGTGACCATATTGATCGCCTGCCGATAACACTGTGGCAACCACCTGTTGTTGAGCGCCAAGCACAAGAAATGCATTGATAAAACCCGGACCGGCGATCTCGATTTTTTCTATTGCATCTGATTTGGGCAGTTGTGCAATAATTTTTTCTGCCAGCTCGCGTGGATTTATGCCTGTTTTTTTTGCCAGCGCCAAAGCCATATTGCAAGCAAAGTCTCCATGCTCAGCACTTCTAGTATTTTCAATTTTTATCCCGGCATCCAGGTCACTGGGTATCACGCCTTGAGTTTGTAATTGTTTAAAAGCCGTTAACAATAATTCTTTGAAATGATTTTTCATTATTTTCTTTCTAAAATATTATGAGTGTCGGCATTGTAATTCATTCTCTGTTTTTACGCATAAAAATTTATGGCATTATCGCTTTATTTATAAAATTTCCTGGGGGTCGACATCGACAGACCATCTAACCGTTCTCGAAATTTTACTGTTGTCTATTGTCGGGGTCCATGTTGACAGTAGCTGGTGCAATAGTTGACGGCTTTTGGCGCTGACCAGTAACTGAGCGCGGAATTTTCCCGCGCGTTTTTCCATTGGCGCGGGCATTGGCCCAAAGAGCTCTATACCTTGCAGGTTAAATTTATTCGCCAATTGAATCGTATGTAGTAAAAAATCAGTTGGCGCGTTAGCCCGAGTCGATTCTGCGCGCATTAAAGCTAAGAACGAAAAGGGAGGGAATTCGGTTTGTTTTCGTTCTTCCAATAGTGAATTGGCAATATTGTGGTAGTTTTGTGTGACAATCATCTGCATTAGTGGGTGGTCGGGGCAGTGTGTTTGGATAAATACCTTCCCTGGGTGTTCTGCACGCCCTGCGCGCCCGGCGACTTGCAGAATTAATTGTGACATGCGTTCGCTAGCGCGAAAATCCGATCCAAACAAACCTTGATCAGCGTCGATAATACCCACTAGCGTTACATTGGGAAAATGGTGCCCTTTCGCCAGCATTTGTGTCCCGATCAAAATTTGGTTATCTTCTATTTGTCCAAGTTTTTCCTGTAATGCGTTTTTTCGACGAGTACTATCGCGGTCGATGCGTAAAATACCTACGTCGCTAAAACGCTCCGCCAGCGCTTTTTCTATTCTTTCCGTGCCGTAGCCATAGTGGTGTAATGATGTACTATTACAATCCTTGCAATTTACCGGCAATTTTTTTTCGGTACCACAATGATGGCAACGCATCGAGCAGTCATTGGCATGGTAGGTTAACCGTGCATCACAGCGGTCGCAGTCAGCAATCCAGCCACAATCGTGGCACATTAGTGTCGGCGAGTAACCGCGTCGATTAAGAAAAAGCAAGGTTTGCTTATCGTTTTTTATCTCCATTTCGATTAGCGTTAAAAGTTTTTCACAAAGGCCGTGAAACAGTTTTTCTCTACGTAAATCCAGCAGGCTGATGACCGGTTTAATCGCATTACCCGCCCTACCTTTAATGCGGATCATTGTGTATTTACCTGAATTGCAATTTTGCAGGCTTTCCAGCGAGGGCGTTGCCGAGCCTAGAATAATGGGTATATTCAGGTTTTTTGCCCGAATAATGGCGACGTCTCGGGCTGAATAACGAAATCCTTCCTGTTGCTTAAAAGATAAGTCGTGCTCTTCATCAATAATGATTGCACCCGGATTTTTTATAGGCAAAAAAACAGCGGATCTTGTGCCGAGTATCACCAGGCTTTTACCGGACCGGGCGTCGAGCCAAGTGGCCAGCCTTTCTTTTTCGCTCAAACCAGAATGGTAAACGGATATTCGATGCTGAAATCGTTTTCTAAAATGTGTGATTAGTTGTGGTGTCAATCCTATTTCCGGGACTAACAATAATACTTGTTGATTTTGTCGCGTGATTGTTTCAACGAACTGAAGGTAAAGCTCGGTTTTGCCGCTACCGGTGTCGCCGAATACCAGGAAGGCGTGATATCGCTCGGATTTTTTTAATATTGTTTCTAAACCAGCTGCTTGTGCATCGTTTAATGTCAGCGCAGGCTCAAGTGAATGGTGGGCCTTATCCGTTTGCGCTGGGCAATCGGCTACCGATAACTCAGTGACCAACTGTTTGGCAATGAGTTGTTTTAAGGGTTGACGCCAATTAATCTTGTGTCGGTTGAGTGAATCAATATCGACACCTCGCGGGTGCTGCAATAGAAAATTCCATATTTGCATTTGCGCTGGTGCTCGACTAAGAGTGGATTCAATGTTTTCAGGATGGCGACTTATCTTCCAGATAAGCTTGTTTGCCACTGCGGCTGGCAGCCCTTTTCGCAGAGAGGTTGGTAGTGCGCTAAAAACAGCTTCTCCAGGGCTATGGTTATAATAGCTCGCGGCCCATAACGTAAGCTTTAATAATTCGGAGTCGATTAGCGGGGTGCTGTCGAGTGTGCACTCGATTTTTTTTAGTTTTGCTATCGGTGTATTAGTGCTGCCGGTTTTTTCGATTATAATACCAATTTTTTTTGTGTTACCAAAAGGAACCTTGACGCGCATTCCCGGTTGCACTTGTGCGGTAGACAGGGTGTCTGAAATCAAGTAGTCAAATACCCGGTTGAGTGGTAACGGGATGACAACGCGTAAATAAGTTTTAGATGCCGGCATAAAGTAGTGCTTGTAGTGGTTTTAATTAAAAAAGCAAGGTGGTTTATAAAGCTATAGTATAAAGCGCATTATATCGGTAGTGGCGATTAGCTTTTAAAATATTAGTCGATAGGCGCTGATTTTTAGCTGTTTTATTGTTCAATTTTTTGATGATTAAATAGGACTGTCTGTGGATAAGTATGTGGATAAAATGGGACAGTGGAACATAAAATGTTCCACCATTTTTGGGTAATAAATTACCCTTCTTGAAGAGGTCTGTATTAAACTCTATAAAAACATATGGTTATAAATACTTTTGAATGTTATTTTTTTTAAGGTGGCGAGCATATAATCACCAGGTGATTTTTTTTTGCTTGTGAATAACCTTGGCTCGCGAGTCTAAATATTTGATAAATAATTGTTTAATTTAAAGTCGCTAAGTAACCATGCAACTTTCTTCAAATCAGAAAATCCCCTAAGCCTGTGTTAAAAGAAAAAACGGTTAGCGACCGCAACAAACAATAAGCAAGCACAGCAAACGGTTTGAATTATACTCAGGAATAGGGACATTGATAGTATACTGAACGTTGTGTACACGGCTGATTTTTTGGCGTATTTTAGCGATGCTTAAGCATCACATGACAGGTTTAAAATGAATAAATGAGATTCAGAAAATGTCGATAGTATTATATCCAGATAACAAATTACCAGTCCACCTGGCAGGTGGGAAAGCCAGTACCCTGTCAAATTTAAAACGAGCACATTTGCTCTCACCGGATTGGTTTGTAACAACTCCCGAAGCGTTTGAGCAGTGCCTTAGTGACGCCCACAAAAAAGACTTATCCCGATCCTATGTTAGTTCCACCGAACAATTTTCGCTGGATATGGGAACATTAATTGATTCAATCGAGCTAAAGCCGGAAGTTTCCGGGAAAATTATGCAAGCATTAAACAAGCTGGGTCCTGATAGCGCGATGTTTGCGGTAAGGTCGTCGGCAATTGATGAAGACAGTTCACGGTTTTCGTTTGCAGGCCAACTTGAGAGCTATCTGTTTGTTCCAAAAGAAGAGGTATTGAGAAAGGTCAAACAAGTGTGGAAGTCCGGGTTTAATGAGCAGGTGCTGAGTTATCGAAAAGAAGCGGGACTGGATATCGATCTAAAAGCACCTGCCGTATTGGTGCAACGTATGGTCAATGCCGATGTTTCCGGTGTCGCGTTTGCAGCCGATCCGGTGACTGGCGACAAAGATGTTTGTGTTATCGCTGCGGTATACGGTCTGGGAACCGGTCTGGTGTCGGGTGAATTTGATGCGGATACTTATCATGTTGATCAACGTGGTCAGGTTATCAAACGCGAGTTAGTTGAAAAAAATATGGCTCACCGCATGGATTTGAGCGGCGAGGAAGGTGTCAGTAGTAGCCAGGTCGACCAGGTTAAGGCAAAGCAGGCGGCATTAACACATGATCAGGCCGCTGAGATCGCCGAATTGACTCGTCGCGCGAGCGATTTTGTCGGTAGCCCGCAGGATATTGAATGGGCGATTGAGAATAATATACTTTACCTGTTGCAATCACGTGCGATTACCGCGCTAAAGCATTTGGCTGATCCGGCGGGTGAACTAATTATTTGGGACAATAGTAATCTTATTGAAAGTTACGGTGGTATGACTACCCCGTTAACATTTAGCCTTGCTCGCAAGGCTTACCAAGAGGTTTATCGGGGGGTTTGCAGGATATTTCGGGTTCCGTCCACTATTATTAATCAGAACGATACGACGTTTAAGCGCATGCTTGGATTAATTAGGGGGCGAGTTTATTACAACATGGCTTCCTGTTCTCGGGTTTTAGCCATGCTGCCCGGTTTTGCGATGAATCGAAAATGGATGGCAAAAATGATGGGTTTCAGGGAAGGCATGGCTGATATGGCAAAGCCGCCTTTGCAAAAACCTGGGTTGCTGGAAAAAATTATCGATGCCTTACGGTTTGCTAATACGACAATCAGACTGGAATTAAATCATTGGTTGTTGCCATTAAAGCTAAAGCGTTTTTATAAGCGCTTAAATACATCGCTTTCGAAACCAGAGCAAGCGTTAAAAGCCATGCGTGTCGATGAGCTAATCGCCTATTACCACCAACTGGAGAACCAGTTACTAAGCCGATGGGATGCAGGGCTAATTAATGATTTTTTTGCCATGCGATTTTATGACCTATTAAGCGAGCGTTGCAAAAAGTGGCTTGGTGACAAACACGGGACGCTTAAAAATAGTTTACTTTGTGACGCAGGAGGGATGATCAGTGCCGAACCGGCTAAAAGCGTGCGGGCGATGGCAGAGATAGTGGTTACCATTGATTCGGCCAAAGAGGTATTTATTAACGGGTCGTTACGCGAAATCGAAAAATGGGTCGCCATGCACCCGGCGCTTGAAAAAGCTTATCGAGATTACTTGCAGCAATTTGGAGACCGTTGTTTGGATGAGCTAAAGTTAGAAAGTGAGACGCTACATGACAACCCAATTCTTTTATTTCGCTCGATAGGACAGCTGGCACATCGTTTGTCTGGCGAAGTAGTTGCACCTTATGGCGATGTTGGCGCAAGTATTCGGGCGACTGCCGAACGTGGTGTTAACAGGGCACTGGCGGGTAAACGGATTAAGCGTTTTCGTTTTTATCGAATTTTAAGCAAGGTAAGACAGCGGGTGCGTGACCGCGAGAACCTAAGATTTGAACGTACCCGCCTGTTTGCGCGAGTGCGGCGAATATTTGTCGAAATTGGGGAGCGTTTTACCGAGGCAAATATTCTGGATAAACAGGGCGATATTTTCTATCTGGAAACCAATGAAATTTCAGCCTATATACAGGGCACCAGTACTTCAATGCGATTAAAAGAGCTGGTCGCGATCCGTCGAGCTGAATTTAAATCCTACCAGTCAATGGACGTACCTGCCGATCGGTTTGAAACCCGTGGCCTGGTTTATCTTGGAAATGATTTCAAGAGTTTACAACATGCCGTTATCCCTGGCAGTGATACTGATAGCCTGCAAGGTTTGGGTTGTTGCCCAGGCACGGTAAAAGCGAAAGTGCGGGTTATCAAAGACCCAAAGCATGCGAATTTGAAATCGGGAGAAATTTTGGTTGCTGAGCGCACTGACCCTGGCTGGATTATGTTGTTTCCGGCAGCGTCCGCTATCCTTGTTGAACGTGGAAGTCTTTTATCTCATTCGGCTATTGTTGCCCGGGAAATGGGTATTCCGGCAGTGGTATCGGTAAACGGGTTGATGCATTGGCTAAAAGACGGTGATACTGTCGAGGTCGATGGTTCTACAGGCCGGATTAACCGCATTAGCAAGTCGATATAATGAATCAAATAAAAAAACCATTGCCAAGCGACATAAAGGATCGTGCAGGTTTTTCAACAATGCGTTATGGGCAATGTTGGGAGGATGCCGATATATTGATTCAGGCGTTGGACATTAAGCCGGGTGACACTTGTCTTTCTATCGCATCGGCGGGGGACAATGCCTTGGCTATGTTGACGCAATCCCCCGGTCGCGTTATCGCCCTTGATATAGATCCAGCGCAACTGTATTGTCTCGAGCTCAGGGTGGCTGCCTATAAAACACTTGAACACCATGAATTTCTGAAACTGGTCGGGTCGCGCCCAAGCGAGCAACGCTTGCAACTCTATCAACAGTGTCGTGGTGTTATGTCTGCCGCCGGAAAAAAGTATTGGGATGCACGGGCAGCAATGATCGATCAGGGTATTGGTAGTATTGGCAAGATTGAGCAGTCTTTTCGATTATTTAGAAAACGGATTATGCCGTTTATCCACAGTAAAAAAAGAGTCGCTAGGCTACTGGCGGGAGGCGACAAACGCAAACGGCAAAAATTTTATAACAAGCAATGGAATAATTGGCGCTGGCGTTTGCTGTTTAGAATGTTTTTTTCAAAAACAATGATGGCAAGAATGATGGGTGATCCAAAAAATTCTCGTTATATAAAACGCAGTGTGGCGACGCGACTTCTAGCGCGTACCAAATTTGTGCTAACCGAGTTGGACCCCAAAGACAATCCTTATTTGCAATGGATATTGACTGGGCAGCATATAACGGCACTTCCCTACGCATTACGAAAACAGAATTTTGATATGATCAGGGGCAATATCGACAAAATAGAGTGGCACCTAATGTCAGTTGAAGACTACCTGGCCAGCCATCGTGAGATTGTCATTGATAAGTGTAACTTGAGTGATATTTTTGACGATATGACTGAGGAAAACTATGTTCAGTTACTGGATAAACTAGTACGGGCTAGTGGCAAAGGCGGTCGTCTAGCTTACTGGAATAGGCTGGCGCCACGACGCCGGCCACCAGCGATGGCGAATAGGTTGCGTTCGCTGGAAAGCCTGGCGGATGATTTGTTTAAACAAGACAAAGCGTTTTTTTACAGTGCCTTTATACTTGAGGAAGTCGTATAGCGCTGTTGGTAATGGGATTGCCGAAACAGTTACTTATTTCTAAAACGTGTCGTCGTAATATAGCGGGTATAACTGGCAAGAAGTGAATTATGCTAAATTGGCATCTTTGGTTAAAACGAGCGATTGGTGTTTTGTTTATATACGGTGGTATTGCTGGCGTTATTGCCTTAATACCGCTAGTGAAGCTTTTTAATTTTCAATTAGTTTTTTTGGTTTTTTATTTATTTAGTATGGTGGCAGGCGTCTATTTGCTAGAAGGCAAAAGCGCCTCTGTTGCCTGGGTGAAATTTATTGCATTTATGCAAATACCAATTATCAGCGCGCCCTGGATCAGTTATCACCTGAGCTGTGGTTATGCAGTCACCCTCACGGTTAAATGGCCTACCTTCAAAATCGGTGCTGCGATTGGTCCACAACACTTATTTACATTATCAGGTTCAGGTCCGATGCTATTTGGGGTAAATTTATTGGCACTGGTTATTTTTTTTTATTTTCACCGTTATTATCGTAAAGAATCATAGCATCAGGGTTAGCTTGGCTGGATCGGTAAAAAATTGTTCTAAGCTTCAATGTCTTAATAATGATGGTATTTTAGCCAGCAAAGGAAAGCGGCGCTTCCGATTGTGAAATGGATCTGTTTTCATGGATTACATTGTTGTAAAATAAATACAAATTATTAATTAGCGAGTGCCTATGTTTGGTATTTATCAATATTCTAATAAAGTGAGTCTAATGACCCGATGGCTATTGAGTGGATTATTAATATCATTGCTTTGTGCTTGTGGTGGCGATGATAAAAAATTACCAAAAGAACTAAAGGAAGCGATTGAGACCATCCAAAGTATGGATGAAGTGCAAACAGAAATTGAAAAAGATGATCGATCCAGAGCTATTGGCGCTTTTCTAAAGTTTGCAAAAAAAGGAAATGTCGAGGCGATGTATTGGGTCGCAGAAGGCCGATTACTGGAGAGAAAGGAAGAAAACTATGTCAGTGTGACCGAGACAATTCGCTGGCTGGAAAAAGCGGCGGAAGCGGGCCATGCAAAAGCCAGTCAGGAACTGGGGTTGATTTATGGTACCGAGGAGGAAGTTAAGAATTCCGAGCAAGCCTATATGTGGTATTACATCGGTTACTATATACGCGATGGAAAAATTCACGAGTTTAGTGAAAACAATGATCAGCCTGTTACGGGTGATTTCAGAAATGAAACCATGGTTGCGCCACTGGTAAAAGAGCTGGGTTCAAAAAAAATAAAGTTAGTAGAAGAAAAAGCTAAAGCCTGGTTGGCCAAGAATTATAAACGTTGATTCTCAGGTGAGAATTTACCAAAGCCCGCGATCAGCGGGTTAATTATAAAACTTAAATGTAAGTGTTTGTTAAAACCTTCCTTATTTTTTTCATTAGTAATTAATAAACTAGTTATTTACTTGTACTGGTAGGCAAGACGCGGAAATGACAAGTAGTTACCATTAATTATCTTCAATTCTTTCTATAATTACCCTAATATCAAAATCCGATTGGAAATATAAGAAATAACAAAGACTTGAAAATAATATTTTTAAGTTGGCGATTTAAATCAAAGCGTATATTATGGGCTATATAAAGGTATAAGTACCCCCTGTTAACATGGGGATTAAAAAGCTTGTAGGATGCTGGAGAATAAATTATATGGAATTTTTAATATTTATGATTACCTAGCTGTCTGAATATCTCCAAATTTCCAAGCAAGACTGAATTCGTTAACCAGACTAATTTGAAGTTAGAAACAATTTTTTATTGCGTTGGTTATTTGCTAAATCTTATACCAGGACATGTGTAAAATAATGGGTGCAGAGTTGTTTGAAAATGATGACAGAATTAATAAAAAAATCAGTTAGTAAAGCCAGCTTGATTACAATCCTTGTAATCATCGGAAATATAAATGCAACGGCATCCGTTGGCTTCTATCCGCTATGTCTTAGTGCTGGATGGACTGCTGCGGAAAAAAGTGAAGGTGGCCTCCTTAATAATACTCACTATATAAAAACCGATGAAGCGCTGGTGCAAAAATATATTGGCTTGGCAGGTAAAGGTAATATCACGGCTCAGTATAATCTGGCTTTGATTTATGCCACGCGGCAAAAAGATTTTTTCAGTGCCGCTTATTGGTACTCCCAGGCAGCAAAACAGGGACACCGTGCCTCGCAAAATAATATTGCCGTTATTTATGAGCACGGAAAAGGTGTGCTTAAAAATTATGAAAAGGCAGTATATTGGTATAATAAGGCTGCCACACAAGGAGACCCGGTTGCACAAAGCAACCTTGGTGTCATGTATGAATTGGGAAGAGGCACCAAGAAAAATTATCGTTCAGCCGCACACTGGTACGGCCTTGCCGCAGCTCAGGGTGACATGGTTGCGATGAAAAACCTTGGTGATTTGTACCAATATGGCCAGGGGGTCAGTAAAAGTTCGGATAAAGCGGTAAGACTCTATAAACAGTCAGCAAGAAGTGGATACGTACACGCCCAGAATAGTCTGGCCTGGATGTATTCAAATGGACTTGGTTTTAAAAAGAATTATTCCAAGGCGCGTTATTGGTATCGGTTGGCAGACAAGCAAAATAATGCTTTTGCCGCCCATCGACTAGGGACTTTTTATGCCGATGGTCTGGGTGTCAGGCAAAATGACAGCAAAGCCGTCTATTATTATCGTCGTGCTGCGAAAAAAGGAGAGTCATTGGCGCAGTATAGTCTTGGCTGGATGTACAGTAGTGGCAGAGGCGTCAGGCAAAGTGATGTAAAATCGATTTTCTGGGTAAAAAAAGCGGCACAGAAGAACAATGCATTTGCTCAGGCATTTTTAGGCTGGGCATACCGTTATGGCCGGGGTGTCGAAAAAAATATTGAGAAATCGATTATCTGGTATACGAAGGCGAGTAAAAAAGGGCATCGTGCTTCCCAGTATAGTCTTGGTCAAATTTATTTTTACGGGATTCTGGAAAATAATATTAACTATAATGATGCTGCCAAATGGTATTTAAAGGCTGCGCTGCAAGGGCACACGGCGTCACAGGCTAAAATTGGCTGGATGCTGCAATCCGGGTTTGGCGTTCAAAAAGACACAAAACAAGCTTTTTATTGGTTAGAGCGATCAGTGAAATCCGGCAGTGCAAATGCGCAGAATTATTTTGGTCTGATATATTACCAGGGAAAAGGCGTTTCACAGGATTATGTTAAAGCCGTTGAGTATTTCGAGGGGGCGATCGAAAAGAATCATGCATCGGCTCACTATAACCTGGGCATTATGTATCAGCATGGGCATGGTGTAAAAAAGAATTCTAAAAAGTCACTGGAGTTGTTTATCTCTGCTGCGATACAAGGTGATGCGGATGCACAGGAAAGTTTGGGTATAATGTATCGTAAAGGAAAAGTGGTTAAAAAGGATAAGCGAAAAGCCCTGTATTGGCTTACTAAAGCGGCGTTTCACGGGCGCAAAAATGCACAGTATATTTTAGGAAAAATATATCAAAAGGGCTGGGGTACTAAGCGTGATATTGGCAAGGCAATGGACTGGTATCTAAAAGCCGCCAATCAAGGTCACCAAAAATCTCAGATTAAGCTTAACCTGATCAGTAAGATATACATACAGTCAGGTAAATCCGGAAAAATATTTGTAAAAGCAAGAAAAGCTGCAGAAGGTGATAATTCAAGTGCTAAGTACCAGTTGGCATTATTGTATTTGAACGGCATTGGTGTAAAAAAAGATTATAGAAATGCAGCAAAATGGTTTAAAGCAGCGGCAGACCAAAACCATATAGCGGCTCAGTATTACTATGGTCTGTTGCTGGAAAAAGGCTGGGGGGTTGTGAAAAACTATCAGAAGTCTGCCAAATGGCATTTAAAGGCAGCTGAAAAAGGTTACAAGTACTCTCAATACAAGCTTGCTTTTTTATATGAGCATGGCCGTGGTGGCAAGAAAAATATCAAAGAGGCAATTCGTTGGTATACTAAGGCGGCAAAACAGGGTTACTTTTATGCAGATATGGCATTAAGCCGTTTGCCTTCAGCCGGTAGCGATGCCACAAATAAAACGAATAAACAGAAACAGCATAAATTGATTCCAATTGTTCACTAGTCACTCTTGTTTTAGCCTATCTACTCTTTAGCGCTTATCACCCAGAGCAAACACCGTTTTAATACCTATTTTCGCAATGTAGCCATAAACCACAATCAGACTACGTTCATTCCTGAAAATGATGTATAGTATTTGAAAAATAATTCCTTATAATCAAAAAGTAAATAAAAATAATCTTGCAGGTTAACAGTATAAGTAGGAATATCTTCAGGTTTTTTGATTAAGTTTGGTATGATTCTGGCTTTTAGAACTGTACCAACGTGCGAAAATATTGTAGCTATTGTTAATCGCTGACTTCAGCTGAGACAGGCTGAGTAAGCATTCAGATATTAGCGGCTAATCAGCCAAAGGTGAATATAAGGATATGCCAAAGGATTTTGATGACATAGATGACAACATTTTGAAAGATTCTCCTGCGGATGTAGGGAAACAGTCGCAACTGGATATACTGAATGCGGACAAGTCGAAACTAAGGCGCACAAAATCGCCAAGAATTAAATCGGGGTCGAGTCAATCGACGGGCAAGCAAGAAAAGGATGGTAAATTGGGCTCAGGATTGCGGGCAACACAACTGATTTTATGGGCAGTAGTGCTTATTACGGCTATCGTTGGGCTTATTTGGAAACAGCTATATGGTACTGCCTTTTTAGTGGGTTCTGCCGGTATGATTGTTTTTTTTCTATTTTTATTTACCGGTGGTATTGACCGGATAAAAATGAATGGGATGGTTGTCTATTGCTACCTTTTTACCGCGTCTGCTCTCGCCGGGTCAGTGGTTCCTTTTTTTTACTTTGATGATTTTGTATTTCACAATAATCAGCAACGGATGCATACCTCTCCGCTGGGTATTTTTAAGGCTTGTGTAAAAACAACCAGTGAAGATGTTATTCCGCCTGAGCTTGATTGTAAACGTGAAAAAACACAATGGGTCGTCAATATTGGTGGCACGGTTAAAACCATATTTCGAAGTACCTGTGCAACTGATGAATGTATCAATCGAGAAAAAATACGATTTCCAGAGCGTCATGGCAATAATAATATTCAAATTTCCGGTGGCCTGGTTATACCGCTTTATGTGTTGGTGTTTGCTATGATGGGCGCTACCATTAATATGGCCAGACGAGTGCCAGAATATCAGCGACAGGTTTATCTCTATTTTGAAGAGAGAGGAGGTCATGAGCCGCAAGCTGACGAAATATCTTGTGAAGACGCCAGAGAATTTATGGTTTTTCAGCTAATGCAGGTTGTTGCTGCACCAATGATCGCTATTACAGCTTACTATGTGCTGGTTCCAAGTTCTTCTACTGCTTCTGTGGTATTAGGTGTAGTCGCCGGGTTTGCATCGGAGACAGTTTTAATAACACTAAGGGCAATTGCAGATAAACTATTACCCAACGCAGTGGCAGAAAGAATGAAAGTAAATTACCGCCGCCGTCTTGAGTCAGATGATAGTCGCTAGGATATCGAGCTATTCCCTATAAGGTCTTACTCTGTTTTTTATCTTAATGATATGCTAGCTTGTTATTTTTATACACAAATAGTCCGCAAAAAGTTGCACTATTATCATAATCACTGTTAGTATCGTTACTAGCAGTGGTGTTTATGACTAAATTCCTAAAACAACGTTAAAGATTGTGTAAGGTGACTATTAACGTTATCTGTCAGCAGGCAGATATAAAAAAGCTTATCGCTTGAACTGATATTTGATCGTCAGGTCTAAGATATAGGCTTAGTAATAATGTTGAAAATAGATTGTTATATTCTGCCGATATAAATAATAATGAAACAGTTTTCAGGGTAAATGCATGTTTAATCCTCAACTCCAGGTGCTACGTACAGATGTGTCAGGTATGCCGCTTGAATGGATCGGTTGCCAGGACGCTGTAAAATTATATTATCTGGAGCAGGTCGCCTATCATTGCGGGAGTCTGCTGTTTAGAGCGCGTGGTGGTATTAATGCGTGTACTGGGCAACAAAGTTTTATTGAGATAAACTCTATTATTGCGACTTATGGCTCACATCGCCGGCTTGCCAAAATCCGAGAGCATTATATTCCGCCGTTAAATAATCCTGCGTTGTTTAAACGCGATGAGCATTTATGTTTATATTGTGGCAAGCAATTTTACGCTAAAAATTTATCGCGAGATCATGTTACACCCATTTCCAAGGGAGGCGCTGATGATTGGGCCAATGTTGTGACAGCGTGCAAGCGATGTAATAACCATAAGGCTGGTCATACACCTGAAGAGGCGGGGATGGAATTAATAGCCATTCCGTTTTTGCCGACACATGCGGAATATATTTATTTGCAAGGCAAAAAAGTTTTGTCGGATCAGATGGAGTTTTTGTTAAGTCATTTTCCTAGGTCTAGTCCTTTACATCAGAGGCTTTCAAAGCTAGTAGATTAACACTATTCTTTTCGATAACGTCCCTCTTATAACCGCCAGCCACAAGATTTTTTCCAGGCCAACAACGTGCCGTTGTAACTGTCCTGGAAAAAACTTCTGACTGGCGGTTGAGTTTTTGGTATTAGCTATTTATGTAGCCCGGACTTCGCAAAGCGAACGCCGGGATAAATTCACTCGCAAAAATCAAAGGCTATTTTTTTAGAAGCACCGAATATTTTTTCTCCAAATTGGATTATTAGCTGCTTGATCGCAATTTTTTTCGATAACGCCCCTCTTATAACCGCCAGCCACAAGATTTTTCCCAGGCCAACAACGTGCCGTTGTAACTGTCCTGGAAAAAACTTCTGACTGGCGGTTGAGGGACTTCGATTGAACTGTAGGTCGATATTTTTGATTTCATGCAATCGCTTAATTAACGTTTATTGATGTATCTGGTGTATAGTGCGTTATCGAAAAATTTTACGGAGTGGTCGTGGATATTTGGGATTCAATTGCTGGCGCTATTGGGAGGGTAACTGGAAGCGGATTTAGTATTTTGGAAAAACATTCAGTTAGTGGTGGTTGTATTAATCAAGCCTACCAAATATCGAATGAGGATAAGTCTTATTTTGTTAAATTGAATCATTCGTCAAAGGCGGATATGTTTGCGGCTGAGGTCAAGGGGCTGGAGGCATTAATTAAAAGTAATAGTGTTAGAGTACCCAAACCTTTGATATCGGGAGTGTGTGCTGACAGTTCATTTTTGGTTATGGAATATATCGCTATGGGTGGTGGGGATAGCGCGGCTAAACTTGGAGAGCAACTTGCGTTTATGCATCGAAGCACGGCGAGTACTTTTGGTTGGACGATGGATAATACCATTGGGTCTACCGCGCAGGTCAATAGCCAACGCGAACATTGGCTCGATTTTTGGCGTGACCAGCGACTTGGATTTCAGCTTAAGCT
>QILK01000017.1 GCA_003233345.1 Gammaproteobacteria bacterium
AGTTAAATGAATACTCTTCGGCGATCGATATCAAAAAATTCCTGCTCGACGATCTGCTATCATGGCGTATCGTTTTTATTAATGGACATTATAGCGCGAGTATTTCGCAGCTCGAATCACTACCAGACGGTGTCTGTATTGGCAGTCTGGCCGAGGTCATCAAAACAAAATCTAAACTTCCGGCGCGTTGGTTGGGAACGATAGCCAAACAGACTGAGAGTCTTTTTAGTGCGTTAAATGCATCGGTGTTTAACGATGGTGTATTGATACATATCAAAGCGAATATAAAACTCGATCGTGCCATCGAAGTGATTTATATTAATCAAAGTCATGAACAGGCAAATCTGGTGCAGACTCGAAATCTAGTGATTGTCGAAGAGGGTGCACAAGCGACCCTTATTGAGCATTTCATGGGTAATGATCAATCCTTATATTTTCACAATAATCTTACCGAAATCAGCCTGGATAGAAGCGCATCGCTTAAACATTATCGCTTACAGAATGAGAGCCCTCGTGCTTACCATCTGAGTGATCTGAATTTAACCCAGGACGCCGGTAGTCATTATTACGCGACGGCACTCTCGTTTGGCAGTCGTTGGGCGCGAACGGATATTCGTACTCGGTTTGAAAACCCGGGGGCCAAATGCGAATTAAACGGTTTGTATACAGTGGGTGATAAGCAAACCTGCGATTTCCATCTGAATGTGAAACATAATGTACCGGGTTGCGTTAGCCGTGAACGCTTTAAAGGCTTACTTTATGGCAAAGGCCGCGCTGTTTTTGATGGCCGGATACGGGTCGATAAACAGGCGCAACAGAGCGATGCGCAACTTAGCAATGATAATCTATTGCTTTGTCCCTCGGCGGAAGTGGATACCAAGCCACAACTGGAAATATACGCCGATGATGTTAAATGCAGCCACGGAACCACCGTCGGGCAAATTGATCCGCAACAGATTTTTTATCTTCGTTCGCGCGGTATCGACAAAGCCAAAGCACGACAAATGTTATGCCTGGGTTTTGCCAGTAGTATCATTGACAGCATCGATATTTCCGCACTAAGATTAGTAGCGACCGAACAGCTTAACAAAATATTAATAACGCAGGATGAAAAGCAATGAAATCAAAGCCGGTTCCCTTTAGAAAGCAACTAGACGCGGCTCCGGAAGTATTGGGACTATCGACTACTGCATCAACCGAGGCGCGGGTGATTGCTGCTTTGCGTACGGTTTATGACCCGGAAATTTCAGTGAATATCTACGATTTGGGTTTGATTTATGAGATTAAAATCGATGCGGATACCGAAGTATTTATCAGCATGACCCTGACCTCACCCGCTTGCCCGGTCGCCGGTATTTTACCCGGACAGGCCGTTGCCGCGATTGAAGCGATTGAGGGCATTAGTCAGGCTAACGTCAAGTTAGTGTGGGAGCCGCCCTGGGATCAGGATTGCATGAGTGATGAGGCCAAATTGGAGCTGGGTTTGTTTTAGTAAAATGCGAGTTTATTTAATTAGGGATTCATTATGACCAGCCTTGATGACATCGTCGATATTTTTGAATTACTCGGAGACTGGGATCAGCGTTATCTGTACTTGACCGAGTTGGGGGAGAAGTTACCCTTAATGCCTGAGGCGTTAAAAACCGAAGATAATCGCGTTAAAGCCTGTATGAGTAAAGTCTGGATCAGTCCTCACACTGTTAAAAATAAACCTGGCGCGCTCGAGTTTTATGGCGACTGTGATACCAGTATTATAAAAGGTGTGCTGGCGGTGTTAATCCAGCTATGCAATGGCAATACAGCCGCTAGTATCGAAGAACTCGATATTGATCAAATATTTGACCGGTTGAACCTAGCCGACCATTTATCCCCAAACCGTCATGTTGGTGTCTATGCGATTGTGGGTATGATGAAGCAACAAGTCCAGGTGTTAGCAGCGTCTAGTATTTCTTCAGAGCAAGGTTAATAGAATTTAATAGCTCTTATTTAACAGTATTGTCAATCCAGCTTTAGTGAATAAGGAGGGATTGACCAGGGGGACGACTTTAATTTGTCCCCGGTTGATATGTTGGTTAAGACTGTTATTAACCCCATCATTCTGCCAAAGGCAAACCACTCGGTACGGACATGGGTACATCCTTGCTTAGATCTATACTTCGCGGGTCAGTCAACGCAACTAGAAAGCTTATAAGATCTTTAATGTCGTCTTTGGATAAGCGTTTTTTCTTAAGTTCATTGGCCTTTGCGATCAGTTCCAGTCGTGACGGATCATTCATGACGACAAAGTCTTTAGCATTTAAATCTTCACGAAAAGGTAAAACTGCTTGCTCTTTTTGGTAATGGTATAGATTTTTAACCGGATCCAAATGATGTTTAATGATCCTTTTTAGGCTGTTATATGAACCGGCATGACCCCATGGGCCGGTAAGTGCAACATTGCGTAACGTTGGGGTTCGAAATCGGAAACGATCTTTAGGATCACGCGTGACAAGTTCTCGCCCGTAGTCACCGTGGCCATCCTGGTCATTACCTTTACCGGGTCCGATTTGTGGTATTGCGATCGCATGAAATTTATGATCGGTCTGGTAGGTGCCACTATGACAAGTGACACACTTTGCTTTTCCGTAAAATAATTTCATACCTCGTTTTGCAGATTTACTTAACGCTGAGCGATCTCCGTTCAGAAAGTTATCAAAAGGGCTTTGGTCAGCACGCCAGACAAATGCTTCAAAACTTGATATCGCATTGGCAATATGAATCATCTTAATATCATTGGCTGATTCTAATTCCGGATATGCTTTGATAAACAGCTCGATATATTCTGGTATGGAACGGATGCGCTTAACAAGTTGTGCCCATACGCCATCGGGTCCGTCCAGGTTACCGTTAGCAGCAGCAATCGCGATAGGATTTTCACCTGCTTGACCGGCCATTTCAGTACCCGAGGTAACCGGGAACATCGCCTGAGCGGCTAATACATCTTGCAAACCTTTTGGGAGCTTATCTCCGGCCGGCGTGCGGAAGCCCGATGGATGTTTTGGGTCAACTTGCACACGCCCGTCGTGAAACATTATTTTAAACTCTTTTGCACCCAGGTTGAAAAGGGGTGGGGCATTGCGAGGAACACGCTCTACGATACTATCCTTGCCCTTGCCGGTATCTCGGGTTACCCCTAAGCCATGTCCACCTTCACCGACCGGTAGGGACAAGCCATCACCGGTATTTGTTAGTCCGTGATGACATGTCGCACAGGATATGTTCTTATTACCGCTTAATATCTTGTCAAAAAATAGTAATCTTCCAAGTTTTACTTTGTTAGCATTCGGTTTACCATCACTCTGGTAGTGCTTATCTAGCGATGGTTGCGGGAGTTTGATGCGTTTTTCATCTCCGCTCTCACTTGCAAAGACATTATTGGCAGAAATAAAACTAAGGCAAGAAAATATAAGCAGTTTAAGCAATCCTTTGTTAACCATTTGGTGTTTCCTCTTAATATAGAAGTTTTCGCTCAATTCATAGCCAGTGCTGTTAATATGGTCGAAATATAAACCACATGTCCAGTTGAATTGATGTGAACAGAATAAAAAAATTAATTGAAGATATGCAACCCAGAGTAAGAATAACTGTGTTACTCATAATGATCCACAAAAATTTTTATTTAGCCGTTATAACCATCAAGGGTAAAAATCACTGAACAGGTTGACTCGACTATAGCTTTAGCTTTGTACTTCAAGCCCGGTTATTACGATATAAAATCCTGATTTTCGATCACTTGCTGATATAATTTGGAGATAAGATAATGAGAATAATCCAACCGAAACGAAGAAAACATAGTTGTGTTTAAATTTGGAAAGGTACTCGCGAAGAAGTATTCCCGTTGGTGATCAGGACTTTCTTGAGTCGTTAGGAATACCAGAGCAAGAAATTAAATTAATACGTGAGCTGTCAAGTAGTGACTAGTCATAAATTCTTTGGTTTGCAGTCTGTTATTGGAAAAGACGCAAATATAACGAATAGAAGTTCTTTCGTACTTCACTATATAGGTATGCTTTAAAAAACTATCGCCTGCTTTTTGTGACTTAATAAAGTCAGTGCCTATAGGGTTACCAAAGCGTTTTGAAGCTTTACCTAATTGAATTTTTGTTTTATAAGAAAGTTTGTCTAGTTCTGCTGGCGATACTGGCCAGTGTGGTTTTAATGAACTAAAGGCTGTGGTTACCAACGGCACGTTAATATCTATGTGATTTTGTGGGCGAGCGTATTTTGCGCAGCTTGAACATTTTTTGACGAAAATGATATACAAAATATATAAAAAAGCTATAATAATTATATACAAAGTGAAAAGTATTGTAACCTATTGATATTAAAAAATATTCATATATTAAGAAGGTTATGATCTACTAGAAATTTATTCAAATCGGCTATATTAGCAGTAAATTTACATAGTCATGTAACTCAAAGTTATAGTTTTGGAGATAGGTATGAAACGTAAAACTACCCTTGATGTCGATAGTGAAACAGAGGCTCTTTTAACAGAGCTCAAAGAAGCATTTGGAGTGAATACAAATGCAGCCGTTATTAAAAAAGCATTGCAACTCTCACGGTACATGGCTCGAAATGCAGATGAAGATCACGCTATTGTTATCGAAACAAAAAATAATGAAAAAACTAAACTACTGTTAGCCGGGTAAATTGCCAGAATATGGACGGTCACGTAAATAATGAATCTGTAATAAAGGAAGTCAACCTTACAGACGTGGGAGAGGTTCCTGAAGAGGTTGCACAAAGTGTGGCGGATCAAGTTGCGCTCGGTGAACTTGATATGCGCCGTGAAGCGGCGAAAAAAATAATTAGTCTGTTTAAAGTGACAAATATTTTTGTTTTAGGATTTTTAGTCCTGTTGCTTATTAGCGACTGGATTATCTATGTTGGCTCTGGCGGCAAAGAGCTACCGTTTAGATTAATTGATAAGCAGGTCGTTATGGTACTTATAGGTGCGACTACGATTCAACTGGGAACAATAATGCTCTCTATCTCGCGTTTTTTATTCCCGACTCGCAAATAAATTCCCTAGGCTATGATAGTCCAATTTAGTTCCAGACATTTCAAATAATCACCGAGCAATTATTAGTCGCTAGTTTAAAAAAATTATCGGGGCCGAAGCAACTAAATTTTAACTGACTTTGATCCGACCCCGGCGTGACTATCGCTTTACGGTTACTTTTTTTACGCCTGAAGCGCCTTTATTTAGAAAGTAGTAATTTTTATAGCCGTTTTTTTCCAGGTAATATTGTAACCATCTAACTTGCTTGCCGACCGCATCATAAATTAGTAACTCACGGTCTTTCCATGCGCCAATCGCTAATTTTGTCTTAATTGTATTCAGGGAAATAGCACGCGAATCGAGTGACAATTTGATTTCACGTTGTACTGGATCGCGTATATCGATGACTAAAGAATTTTTTTGCTTGGCTTTTTCCGAAAACCGACTATAGCTTAACTGGCGTTTTTTTAAATCTTCAGCGGAAATTATTGTCGCCCGCTGAACAGGCGTTTGTTTCATTAATGTGGTTTTTTCAGGATGGGCAGATACCCAGGAAAATATACCAGCATCATAGGCATAAACATTCTTGTATCCTGCTTTTACCGCTTTTCGTACCGCTCGATAACTTTTACTGCAAGTATGTCCATTGCAATAAAAAACCAGCTTTTGAGCGCCGTTTTTATCGCGTATTTTTTTTAATCTGTTTTCAAAAAGGATATTGGAGACCGGATTAAACTTGGCATTATTAACATGCACTACATCATATTCAAATTTCGAGCGGGTATCGACAATGATAACCTTTTCGTAGTCTTTGTTTAGCTCTTCCGTGCTGATAACGGGTACGTCTTGGTATTTTGCCCTGAGTGGAAAATTTTCAGTTGCCAAAGCAGAAAAACTGAATAATGGTAGTATTACAAAAAAAAGTAGCGATATTCTCTTAGTCGGTGATTTCACTAGCCTATCCTTATATTTTTTGGTTGTCTGATAAAGTCAATCGACCAAATATTGAAATTCTTGACTGAAAAATCGATATTTTTAATATTTATACTAGTCAATAAATTATTTAGGGTTTTAGCATTAAAACAGGCCGGAATGTATTTGAGGAATTAAAGGCGAATTCTTTTGGTCAAAAAAAAGGGGGCTTGTTGCCCCCTAAACCTAGTTATGCTGCATTAAGATCTCGTTTCTTGAAAAGCATCCTTTTTCCTCGAGATCATCCATAACTTCTTGCATAAATTCTTCCCAGGTTTCGTCCGGGGCCCATTGCTCGAACATTGGCGAGCGAGCATCTTTCGCCGCGTATCCAAGGCGAAAGTGCATATAAAGATATACGAATGCCGAGCAGCGTGAGTTTTTTACACAATGTACCCAGATTTTTTGACCACTAAACGCATCCATCATTTTGCAGAACATATTAAACTGATCCAGTTGCGGGTCTTCATATAGAACCGGGATATTAATATAAGACATAAAGCTGGTAGCGACTAACTGGCCTTCGTTCGGCAGGACATCCTGATTGATATGCGGCGTGAGGTTGATAACCGTTGTATAACCTTGCTTGGATATCGCTTTAATCTGTTCCGCACTAGGTTGACCCGATGTGGCAATGCTTGGCGTCATTTGAAAGTAGTTATTTATCTCACCAACAGCGTTATTCATTGATCTCTCCGACTTATTCTTGTTAGCTTTTAACCACTAATTATTAGCGGTTCATCTTAGTTCTTGGTAATAAGTCGTAGCGAAATCGAATCTGGTTCAATTAATCTGGCTGTTTTCGCGGCGGATAAAAGAAAAAGGTGAGTATGACAAGCGCCGCAAATAACGAATAGATTAGCGTAAATACCCATTCTGCAAATGGGTAGAAGAGGAGTTTTTGCAACCAGGCACCGATAAAACTGATTTCATACTGTGGCAGACCGGCAAGACCGCGTAGGTAATTTTCGAGTGTCGTTAGCGGACAGGTTATACCCAGCCAGGATTCGGAAACCACCACCAGTATCATTGTCAGGTGGGTATAGCGAAACAACGGTGATCTAACCCAGCGCCATTTCCTAACAGCGCCAATTACAATGAGTATTAGACCGAGCACTACCACGAGTACAAACAGTACGTGGGTGATAAGGGTGACATCAGCTAATATTGCGTACATTTTTATTGCTTGGTTTGCTGTTGGGTATTTATAAAGTACTAACGAATCGTATCACATTAAGTTTTTTTAGTATTTGCAATAATTTTACTGACCAGGTTAACTTATTAATATATCGATAGAAAATACTATGTTGTCCGTGGCTGGACATTATACTGACTTGAGTATAATATTATACTCAAGTCAGTATAGTGAGGATCAAAATGGCAACCCAAGATGAAAGACGTAGGCTTACCTATCAAAAGTTAGTCGATTCGGCTAGAAAGTTGTTTGCTAAAAGCGGTTATAACAGTACCTCAATCGATCAGATAGTGGCTGAATGTAATGTTGCCAAGGGTACCTATTACCAACATTTTAAATGCAAACTGGATATTTTGATTGCGATAGAGCGTATCGATCATGCTGATATGACACTAAAGACGCTCGATGCGATTAAAAACGGTGCCCAGGTACTGCCACAACTAAAACGCTATTTGCAATCCTTGTGCGCATGGTTTGAAAAGCATAAAAATATTGCGGAAGCCGTTATTTTATCTCGCATTAGTAGTAAAAGTTCACTGCCTGAGCAGGATGATTATCACCTTAGCGGCCGCTATTTTATCAAGACTTTAATCGAAGCAGGGCAGAAGCAAAAGCAGATTCGCAGTGATATACCCTCCGTAGCATTAACGATCGCAATCGGTGGAATGATCGCTATTTCAGTCTTAAGTTGGAGTAAAAATTCTGAGAAAGGCACTTTATGGCCGATGATGGAAACAGGTCTAACCTTATTTCTACAAGGTGCTCAGTGTCGAAGTAACACGCAAGGGAAACGGTCATGAACGCTTTGATACTCAATTGGCAGCAATGTTATCAATCAGGCGCGACAAAATGTGGCGGAAAGGGTTGGAACCTTGCCCGACTATCCCGCTATGGATTCGCAGTGCCGAGTGGCGCTGTGGTCGTGGCTGACTTATATAAACAAGTGATGGCCAAAAAATCAATTGCCGGATTAATTAATTCATGCGTTGCCTTATCTGCGGATAAAGTATTAGAGCCGCAAGCGATTACCTTGCTCGATGCGATACAAAAAGGCATTCGCTCGACAGGATTACCCGACTCGTTTGATTCCGAGTTACAGCAGTTTCTCGATCAATATCAGTTTAATAATGCAAAACTGGCGGTGCGATCCAGTGCGACGCAAGAAGATGGGGTAGCAACCTCATTTGCCGGAATTCATGAGACTGGTTTAAATGTAACCGGGTTTGCCAATATCAAACGCAGTATTCTCGATTGCTTTGCCTCGTTATGGACGCCACGTGCGGTAAGTTATCGGCGGAAAATGCGAGTGAGCGACAAGGATATTGCCTGTGCAGTGGTCATCATGAAGTTAGTCGAGGCAGAATCTTCAGGGGTTGCCTTTAGTTGTGATCCCTTGAGTGGGCGAGAGGATGTGATCGTGATCAATGCTAATTTTGCCTATGGCGAATCAATCGTATCCGGTCATAGCGATCCGGATATGTATCATCTGCATAGTCATGGACAATCACTTATCAAGTGCCATATTGGAAAAAAACAAATTGTGACCTCGTTGTTAGCCGCAGGTGGGACACAGCAGGTTAAATCTGATCGAGATGCAATAGAACAAGTGTTAAGGTTAGAAAAGATGCAAATACTCGCACGCCTGGTAGCACGAATATATTATGCTTTAGGTGATCAGCGCAAGCATCAGGATATCGAGTGGGTTTATGATGGCAAGGACTTTTATATTGTCCAGGCCAGGCCAGTAACATCGATACCACGGCTCACGGTCAAGGAATTTTCTGGCATTGCTGATATTTGGTCAAACGGAAATTTTAGAGATGCGGCACCAATGGTTCTATCCGAATTGCAGATTAGTCTTAGCCTAGACTATATTAACCCAATATTACGGACTGCGTTTAGCGTGACTGGGTATACGCTGCCCGCAGGTTTAAACTTTTGTAAACTGTTTGAGGGGCGCGCTTATATCAATGCTTCATTATTACAATGGTTATTTTTCGACTGTTTTGGTGTTCCACCAGAGGTAACCAATAAAAATCTTGGTGGCCATCAGTCGGTAATTTCAGTGGATGACCCCAAGTATAAGGGAGTGCGAAAACGATTATCGAGGGCATGGCGACTAGCGCGTTTGATTTTTAAAATTATAGTTATTAAACGCAAGTCAGTAAAACGCTACGCTGACGAAGTGCAGTTTGCCAAATCGATTATGAAACGGAATTTGCAGTCGCTCGGCGATCATGAATTAATTGACTTGTTACAGACTGTCGATAGAAGAATCAATAAAATATCTGAAATGTTTATATTATTATCAATGACATCAGGGTCTTATACCAGCTTGGTAGAAAAGTTAGAAAGATATTTTCCCAGTGAAGGCGCCATGATTGCGAACGCACTATTAATCGGACAGGCGGATATGACCAGTGCAAATCAAGGTTACCGGCTAGTTCAATTGTCTACGTTAGTAGGGCAGGATAGTGCAGCATCGCGCTTTTTTAGTAGCGCAGACTTTTGCCCGGATAGTTGGGATAGAACGTTACCTGATACCTCTGTTTTTAAGCAAAAATTTAAGGAATATATAGCGGACTATGGCCATCGTGGTGTTTATGAGATGGATATTACCAATCCAAGATGGAATGAAGATCCAACATACCTCTTAAATGTTATTAAGAATAACTTGGGTAAAGTCACTTTTAATGAGTTTAAAAAATCGCAGGTGCAGAAAGCCAGCGCGGCTTGGAAAAAGATAAATAATAAGGTCCCCTTTTATTTACGCCCATTTATAAAGATGATGGTCAAACAAGCCGCGCAAGGGGCTGCCGCTAAAGAGTTATCGAAATCTGTTTATGTACAACTCCATGAGCCGATGAGAAGATTGCTGTTGGAAGCAGGACACAGACTGGTTAAAAAAGGCGTGCTGAACGCGCACAAAGATATTTTTCACTGCGCCTTTATCGAGGTGGTCGCGGTATTGAGCAATGAGTGGAGTGGCGATGGGCTGGAATTACTGGTCGCAAAAAGACAGCAAGCAAAATTATTTAACCAGCAACGCGATACGCCCGATACCATCGTTGATGACGTTGCCCATTACTATGTCAGCGAAAACGAAAAGTCATCTCAGACGTTAATAGGTGTAGGCGCAGCGGCGGGCTGTGCAGAAGGCAATGCCTGTATTATTCACTCGCCCGATGAAGGGGTGATGACAAAACCAGGTGATATACTAGTAGCACCATCAACCGATCCCGCATGGACGCCGCTTTTTCTAAATGCCAGTGCGATTGTAATGGAGACGGGAGGACAACTGTCTCATGGGTCGATTGTCGCCCGTGAATATGGAATTCCTGCAGTGGTGAATATACGTGGTGTATTAAAGACACTGACTAATGGCGAGCGTCTAATCGTCGATGGCGACAAAGGCATCGTCAAACGTCTAGATTCGACCGTTTAATATCGATAGTAGCCCGGACTTCGCGTAGCGAACGCCGGGGAAAAAACTGATTCCGTTTAATTCTCATTCTATTCAGCAACGCCCATTGAATAGCCCGTCACAAGATTTTTTTGAGTGTTACCACTCAAAAAAACTTCTGACGAGCTATATGGGCTTTAGGCAACTGGTGAGATTAATATTCTTTTTCCCGGCGTTCGCTACGCGAAGTCCGGGCTACTCGTTGTATAGGCGGATTATACTTCTGCCCAACGTCGAACGAGGTTGGTATAGGAGTGATCGACTTGTTCGTATGCTTTCTGGTGTTGTTCGGAACCTGATAATTGATCGCGTGCTTGTACCAAATCATAGAGTATTTCTCGTTGCGCCGGATCACGCACCATACTTTGAACCCAAACAATGCCGACCAGCCGTTCACCGCTGTCGATCGAATCGACGTAATGCAAACTGGAAGCCGGATAAAGTATAATATCGCCTGCGGCGTGTTTTGCTTTTTGGGTGCCAAAGGCGGTTTTAATACAGAGTTCTCCGCCTTGATATTCGTCCGGATTATTAATAAACAGGGTAACGGCGATATCACAGCGGAAGCGTTGCCCATCGCCACCCATAACCGGGTCGTCGATATGAGCACCATAATGCATACCTGGTTTATAGCGGGCAAACAATGGGGCTGCGATCCGGTAAGGCATCGCCGCTTGACGAAATGGCTCGTGACTGTATAAATGCCCGATCATTATGCGACCCAGATTCTGCGCAATTTCATTGTTATATTCCAGCTCTTCATTATGCTTGATTTTTTTCGCTGTTTTTCCTGCGCTCAGCTTGCCATCGATAAAGCTGGCGCTTTCCATTGCCTGGCGCATTATCTGTAATTGATTTTTTTCAATTAAATTGGGGATATGTAACATCATGATTTAGTTATAAACTGCTTTGTACAGCAGTTGTAGTCCTCCAAGTAATATAATCCAGGAAACCACTTTTTTAAATAGTGATTCGTTGATTTTAAAGTGTAAATGATGTGCCTGCCAGAGTACAACCACTAGAAGCGGGGCGGAGATCAGCATTGCCAGTAAAATAGGTTGACTCAACACGGCATTATCGGGATTGGCAATACTTTGAATAATATACGATCCCAGACGAACAATATTTAACGACAAAAAAAAGGCAAATGCATAGTTACGAATAACGGTTTTACCTTGGGTTGTGCCCATGAGTCGGGTCATGGCAATCGGTCCGCTGATGCCAAAAAGCTGTTGTGACAGACCGGCCAAAAAATCCAGGCAGTAGCGTATGTTAACGCAACAATAAGCGTGTAGTTTAGTTCCATGGTTTATCAGGCAAAGACTATCCAGGTTGTGGCGATATACTTTACTCCTTGCGATAACTCGCAGCCACGGTGTTCGTGTGTCCAGAAGGGTGGAAACAGTATAAGCTTTCCTTGCTCGGGTTTAACTTTAATATCTTGAAAACTAAATTCGGTTTCACCCCCGGGGCCTGCGACATCATTTAGATACCAGATCGCAACCAGTTGGCGCTGGCTAAACGCATGGCTACCGCCGTCTATGTGCCAGTGATAAAACTCACCAGAATTGGTTCTTTGTATGGCATAACCCATATCTTTAAACGGACCTTTAAAATAGCCATATTGCTTTCTGAATTCCTGGAGTGCGAGCCCCATGGAATGAAACAGATAACGGTCCAGATCTTTTAGGTGTTCTTTGCCGCTGAGTACCAGATCCGTTGATCTTTTAATGCTGAGTTCTTCTTCGGCACCCTGACCGACTCGGCCTGGATATTGATCCTCTTTACAAGATTCAAATCGATTAATCATTTCCTGGCAAATATCAGCCGTTAATGCATTTTTAATTTCAAATAGAAACGAGTTTGGTTTTATTTCGACAAGATGATAAGGGTCGATTTTGGTATTAATGTTAGACATGATGTTTGGCCAGAGAGAGTAAAATAATGTGCTAAGTAGTTATTGCTAAAGCAGCATTATAACAGGTGTTAAAGAATGTTAGCCTCAACATGTTGCTCGATATAATGCGCGGATTGATCACCGTATTGCTTGTAAATGTTGACAATATCATCAGCAATATGTGACCAGTGCGAGACGCCTTTTTCGACCGTTGCAAATAATTTGTCGACTTGCTTGTCTGTTACCCACTGAGTATAGGCCGAATAGAGCTTGGGAAACAATTTTTGCCGTATCGACTGGAAATTACCAAAATAAAAATGAATCGAATCTTCGCGCTGTTTTTCCAGAAGAACAGGTAAGGTTGAAACACCATCGGCAATATGGTCACGAATCGCACGGGCCATCATTTCGGCTTGGGAACGGGGGATGATCGTTAGCATTTCGTTCCAGGCATCATCCAGCAGATCGTTGGCTTTTAATTCTCCAATTTCATGCAATAAAACCGATTCGATTTCGTTATCAGTAATTTGCTCAAGGACATGCAATGGATTGCTGTGGTAGTCATAGTGTTTCATTGCCCGATTCAGCGCCGAGTTTTGCTGGCGCCAATTCCATTCCTCGACTTTTTCCCAGATAAATCGCTTTAGCGACTCACGACGTATAAAAATAGTATTGCCAAGTGTGTATGCCGGCGGGGCTGCAAGATCGCGTGCAAGTTCAGTGTCAGCGATATAAACTTGATAGTGAGAATATTGATAGTGCTTTAAAAGGCGAGCCAGAAAAAAGACCGGTCGACACTGATAGCCGAGTCCGCCACTATAGACATAGCCTTGTGGAACCAAAAGTTTATTGATTGATTCGGTGTCGAACTGATGGAACTTGTTTTTTCCAATAACGACATCCTGGTATTCGGCTGCCTCAAGTTGTTCCCACAATGTTTCTTTTTCAGTTAGCCATGGACCCACTTGTTCTTTTGATAATACATCGGAGAAGGATAACTGCTTTTCCCAGCGATAATATTCGCGCATTTTTAACAGGTAGATACACAAAGAAAATTCGTCGGCGTGACGTGCATCAGCGATATGACAATTGCTTTGTACGCTGGATTTGATTGGCTCAATTAGGAATTCAGTCATAAATTTTTACTTTTTGCCAATAACTAAGTAAAATACTCAATTATTACTTTAGCACGGACTTCAAGCTAATACTAGCCTGCGAAACTAAGGTTAGGGCATTGAAACTATTTCTTTAATCTCTACAATATTGCAGGGACATAGAATTCAGAACAGCCAGTACCGATTATAATTTATACAGTATAAAGAGCTTATAATATAACGGGCTTATAATTAATCTACAAACTATTAAACAGGATTGCAGTTTTGGCACTAAGAATCAAAAGTAAGTGGTTTAAAAAAGAGAAAAACCGGCCTTCGGAACAGAATTTGTTTGACAATGGTGAGGCGTTAGCCTTTATCGGTTGGCGTCTGGCACTAGACAAGGCGATTAATCTTCACGGCGAAGACTTTATTTATGATACTGACGAGCAACGTGTCTATGTTATTGGTGAATATCTAGCGTTATTTGTGCAGGTCGCCGATAGACATATCTATGAACGACTTGAGGATAATGACCGCGCGACTTTTATTAATGGACTTGCCGGGAAGTTCGCAGATCATATGCAGGATAACTGTGAGGATTTATTCGGTGTATCCGACTACCGAAAATCATTTATTGGATTATTAAATTCCCGCTCACAAGATTATGCTGAATGTGGATATTCGCAAGAGACCGGGCCTTCTTATCGAATGTGGCGTTGCTTTGGACATAATGTCCAAAAAATGATGGGCGAGGACCACCATGAAAATAAGTGGGTCATTGATCAGGCCATGGAAATAGATGGACCGGAAGTCGTTGAAAAGCTAATTAAAGCGCTGGACGATTTATTTGCCTAGAACGGACTTGTTATCGCAAAAATAATAGAAAAAGCGGGCATGAATTACCCGCTTTCGCTTACTTTTTCTTTATCCAGTTACTAGCAGCATCTGTCACTTTATTGCTACCGTCTTCATAACCCGCTTCATATTCATCAGTAATTCGTTGCTCTTCTCTTTTGGGGTTATGCATAAAGCCGCCAATCCACCCATTGATATACTCGGGGCTAGCTCCCATTTCCTCTAGTTTACTAATTGTGTCGTAGTACATGGGGTCCATACAAAATCTCCTAACAACATGCTGTTAATCAAACAAATTTGGCCAAATTCAAAAAAACGTATTATCGCATATTCTTACAAAACGGCAAGCAATGATCCAAACACGTAAACCAGCCAGATTGTTATATACAATATTGGATATTTTATTTATAGTTAGAATTCAATAAATTACTGGTATTTATTACTCTAATGTAACTATTGTAAATTGGGGAATAAAATATTTTTTGTGTTATTTTACTAAATGATAGAATAAGGCATTAAAAACAGCGCGTTATTAAGTATAAAATAGCAACAAAATTGACGAATATTATAAGTACTTATTTATAAGTGTTAATAAAAACATATTCTCAGGCTAACGCGTTTCACTAACATTGAGTTATTGTACTGGCAGGAATACCCTAATATGAAAGTAGTTATGTATTGTACGGCGATGTGTCCCTACTGCGTTCAAGCTGAGATGTTATTACTTAAGAAGGGTGTTCAAATATCGAAAATTCGCGTTGATCAGGAGCCTGCGATGTACAAGGAAATGTTGACGCTAACGAATGGCATGCGCTCAGTGCCACAAATATTCATTGGCGAAAAGCATGTGGGCGGGTTTGATGATTTATATGAAATGGATGTTGAAGGCAACCTCGATCCTTTGTTGCAGATTTAATTTAACCTGTCAATAGCCCCTGTCTCGATTGTGCCACCAAGTAACTAGAGTTGAGTTGTCGATATGAATCTTAGTCAGGAAGATAGCCTGCGGTTGAATATAATGTTGGTCAGCGCCATCGCTATCAAAATTGATGAAGGCACCATGGTGGTACAGGGCCTACTGAAAAATGGTAAAGAATCCGCTATTAAACTCAATCCCAATTGTCATTGTGACCAATATACCCGATATGTGCGCGAACTACTTTCAAGCACGGTTCTCGGTTCGCCTGGCGGATATCCTGTATTTTTAAAACGCTGGACACGAATGGGGCAAACCAGTGAAGCGATCCGACTGGAAGATTTGTTGAAACTCGGTGAGCCTGAGGCCTGCATTGCGGTAACCGGCTCATCCTCCTTAACCGATGAGTTGGCGGAACGCGCCTGGTGGATAATGCCAAGCGCCGATAATGCCAGAAGTATGTTACGGCATGCAACCGTCGCCGAGGGTAGTATGGGAAAAACGTTGGCGGCGTTTTTACTGGAGTTTTTACCCTTTGAGCAGGAACCAAAAGCAATAATAGAAAGCGTTAGTCTGATTTTGCAACCGGGTTTGATCGATGCGGCCACTAAACAAGCTATATGGGATCGCGGGCAAAAAAAGGGTGTGTTTCGCCTTGGTTTTCTTAAAACAGTTCCAGATGCGCTACCGGCATTTAAGGAAGCGCGCGATGTGACCTACGATCTGCAAAAGCTCAAATCACTGAGCAATAAAGGTAACGTATTCTCCCGCCAATTATTGCGGATCTATTCGGACCAGGGCCAGTCTTATATAAATGTATGTGAAGGCATACTGCGTAAACCGTCAAATCAAGATACAGTAGTGTCTTTATTAAATGTCATGGTTGGCTATCTGGCGAAAATCCGGCTGTTTGATTTGAGCTACCCAGATGTCGAATCAGTAGAAAAAGATATCACCAATGTGATGAGCAATGACCAGCCAATAGAAAGTTCAATGTTGTTGGCGATTAATGAACTGCTCGAGGCTTGTCCTGATGTTCGTGATGACCTCTACGCAATATTGGTGCTGGCGCATACTAACGTAACGATAGTCAATCCAATTTTTTCTCTAACCGACGCCATCGGTAGTGTCATGCGAAAAAAAATCGAGCCAATCTCTCGCCCCATTAACCGCTATTTGCGTACCTTGCAAGGTTTGTAACAGCAACGTTTGTAAAAGACGCAAATTGACTTGATAGAACAATACGCGTATCCAAATAAAAACTAACCTTAGCCAGTACCAGGGAAATTTGAATGAATTAAATCGCCGCTTAGCCGCTATAGTCGTTAGTAGAAATTGTGTTGGAATATTAATTATATGACTTATAGTGTTGTTTTTAAAAGAGTAAAAAATGTGTTTACCGGGTTAATTATCGCCATTTTTTACACGGTTAACGCCAATGCAGAAAATGATAAAAGCAAGAATGAACTAACATTTGGTGTGTTTCCCTATGTCGCCCCTCGGGTGGTGGAAAAAATCTATGGTCCTATTGGTGTCGCGTTTTCAAAAATACTCAATAGAAAAGTCAGGTTTTTAACCTCCACCAGCTATGGCAAGTTTAATAAAAACCTGCATTCGCAAATGTATGATATTGTGTTTGTCCAACCGTTTGATTATGTCGAAATCGCAGATAAATATGGATATAAACCGCTGGCGATGCGGGATAAAAGATTGCCCGCTATTCTTGTGGCACGATCGGATAGCCAAATAAAGTCGGTAGCAGATTTAAACGGTAAAACCATTGGTTTGCCGCCGAAAACGGCGGTGATTAGCTATATGACCACAACCTATCTTGAGAAAAAAGGATTTGTGCAGAATCGGAATGTTAAATTTGTTTATTTTAGATCACATTTTTCTTGCATGCATAATGTATTGGTCAACACAGTAGATGTCTGCGGGACCGCACCACCCGCGCTTCGGGTTTTTAAGGCTAGCGTGCTACAAAAGCTATCCGTTATTGCCAAGACACCGACGATATCGAATTTATTATTTGCAGTACACCCAAGAGTTTCAGCCGAAGAAATTGCCCGGCTAAAAAGTGCAATATTGTCTTGGAGAATTTCTAATAACGGTAAAGTTTTTTTAAGCGCAACAAAAGTTAACGCCTATATCGATGCAAAGGATTTTTATTATGATCAAGTCAGGGAAATGCTTAAAAAAAATAAAGCTTATATGCAATAGTTACTGGTTTAGCGTTCATCTCAGTTAAGGTTCGAACAGAAAATCGATAAAGTGTTCAGGCCAGGGTTTGTTGGATTGCATCAATAAAAAGTTGTCCGTAGCGCTTAAGTTTTTTCTCGCCGATCCCGTGAATACTGCCCATTTCCACCAGTGTCGTTGGTTGTATGGTTGCCATTTGAATCAGCGTGGCATCATGAAAAACATGATAAGCCGGTACACTTTGTTTTTTTGATAGCTTAAGTCGTAAGTCCTTTAAGGTTTCTAATAAGGACTCATCACGGGTGTTTAATGGATATTTGTTATCGGTAGATTTGTTTTTTGCGTTACCTTTGCCTGCCCGCCGCACCGAGCGCAAGATGATAGTCGTTTCACCACGTAGCACGGGACGAGCTAACTTGGTGAGCGTGATAACGTTATAACTGTCCGCATCAGCATACAAGTACCCCTGAATAATTAATTGACGAAATATCGTGCGCCATTCAATATTGCTCAAGTCTTTGCCGATGCCATAGGTGCTTAGCTGGTTATGTCGGTTTTGCAGGATTCTTTTATCTTCCTTTCCGAGTAAGACGTCTATGACGTAATTAGTACCGAAGCGTTGGCCGGTGCGGTATACGCAGGAAAGTGCCTTTTGGGCAGCGGTCGTTGCATCCCAGGTTTGTGGTGGATCGTTACAGTTGTCACAATTTCCACACGGTTCGTTAATGGGCTCGCCAAAGTAGGCAAGCAAGGTTTGTCGGCGGCAGGTGTTTAACTCGCACAGGCCAATCATCGCTTCCAGTTTCTGGTGTGCGATACGTTTATAAGTATCATTACCGTCATTAACATGAATCATCTGGTTCAGGGTAATGACATCCTGTAACCCGTATCCTAGCCAGGCATTGGCAGGTTCACCGTCACGGCCAGCACGACCGGTTTCCTGATAATAGGCTTCGATGCTTTTAGGCAGGTTAAGATGGCCGACAAAACGCACATTGGGTTTATCGATGCCCATGCCAAATGCGATCGTGGCAACAATAATGATACCGTCTTCACAAAGAAAACGTTGCTGGTGTTGTTGGCGCATTTTATCGGATAAACCGGCGTGATAGGGTAGTGCGACTCTGCCTTTTTTTGAAAACCATTCAGCGGTACTTTCAACTTTTTTGCGTGACAAGCAATAAATTATACCGGCATCATGCGGGTGATTTTTTTTAATAAATTTCCATAATTGCTCGCGCAGTTGTTGTCCGTCATTAATACTATAGGTAATGTTAGGTCGGTTAAAACTATTGACAAATACCCTTGCTTTGCCAAGGCCGAGTTGTTGTACGATTTCGTTTTGCGTGCGTTGATCGGCGGTGGCGGTCAAGGCAATCCGTGGGACGGTTGGAAAACGTTGATGTAATATTGATAACTGCTGGTACTCCTTGCGAAAATCATGGCCCCACTGAGAAACACAATGGGCTTCATCAATTGCAAATAAGGCAATTTTTGATTGTGCCAGCAGCGCAAGCATTGATGAGGTTAATAGCCGTTCCGGGGCAAGATAGAGTAGATCCAGGTTAGCATTGACTAAATCTGCTTGTATTTTTTGCACTTCGTTAAAGCTTAGCGTCGAATTAATAAAAGCGGCTTTGACTCCAAGCTGTTTGAGTTGCGTTACTTGATCCTGCATCAGTGCAATCAGCGGTGAAATAATAATACCGACGCCATCAAGTATCATTGATGGGATCTGGTAACAGATTGATTTTCCGCCACCAGTGGGCATTAATGTCATCGCATCGCCCCCGGCTAACAGTGTTTGAATTATTTCTGCCTGGTGCAGACGAAATTCAGAATAGCCGTATACCGTTTTTAGATAGTGATTAGCGCGTTGCATATTGATTAAACATTAGACAGATATAAAGTGACTTTTGCGGTAGAAGGTAATCGTTCATACTCTGCCAGTATAAACGAAGTTTGCTCGTCAGCCTACAAAACTGGTTAGGTAATGAAATATTTGTGAGATTAATTATAACTTGAGGTCGGACTGGGGTGAAAGAGCACAATTTATAAAGACGATGGTTTAAAATATTATGTCGAACCCTGAATAGGAGGTTATAATAAGCAATAATCACAACAAAGGAAAATAAACGATGACGGAATTATCAGAAAAAGAATTAGCATTTCAAAAAAATATAGAGATAAAATAGAAAAGGCGAAAACGGAGCACGGCGCAACACATGCAATAGCCGGTTCTTATAGTATAACAATCGATGGGAAAAAGTTAGAGAAGTCTTATACTGTTATTGGACCTCCCGGTTATGCTGATAAAATTGCCACACTTCTAAGAGACCAAGGCAATGATATTTACGGACAAAGGAAACTGTACGGCAAAGAATAATCGCCTTGAGGTGGTCGCTGATACTGCCAAACTAAAAACCGCAGAAGAGGTTGGTATAGATGCTCATTCCCATATCGCCAGGCAAATGCGAACGGAAAAGAGCAGGGAGATTAATGTGCCGGAAATAGATCGGTAACGGATTGGGTGTACGGGAGTGCTATTTTCTTTTACGGGCTTTTGCTACGGCTGCTTCTATTTCAGCCTGATTCCACGAATCCAATTAAACAACTTTGCTTCGACCATAATAAATAACTATGACACACAAAAAATCACCTGGTATCGCTAGATCGACTCGAAATTCGGAGGATAGTTTGTCGCGTTTGCAAAAGCAGTTACACGCAGGTATGGGTATTAGCAAACCCGTATTGGCGCAATGGATTCGGCGCTATGGTGACAGTGCCAAGGATATAATTATAAAATATGATTATTATAGTATCGAGTTGCAAGCACTGGTAGATTTGCAGCAGGAAAAACCAGAATAAGTTGAATTTGTCAGGGATAAGGAATGCTTAAGAAACGAGGAACAGATTTAGAAAGATATCCATAAATTATATATAATAAAATTAAAAAATGGCCATTTAACTTATCCAGTCAAGTCAGGATATTAATTTCACATTAATCTATCCAGTATCTTCTGGCCAAATAAATCCGATAGGCCGATTTTTCTTGTCATGCTCATCAAGTACTATTTTTCTAATTGCATCAAATACAATATTGAATTGCGAATCGTACTTTTTTTCAAGTTCTGACAATTTATTGGCCAATTTTTTATTCGATAGCATAATGTGTCGCATTTTAACAAAAGTTCGCATTATAGCTATATTGACGTTGATTGCGCGATCGCTTTTTAATATTCCTGAGAGCATAGCAACCCCTTGTTCTGTAAAAACATAGGGTAAATAACGTCTGCCACCTTGGCTAGACTGAGAAGTTGAGGTCGCAATTTGCGACCTCAAAGTATCGCGTTCCTGGTCGTCGAGTTGAAACATAAAATCGGAGGGAAAGCGTTTACTGTAATGTTATATCACGGATAGTAATCTATATTAGCGAGTAGCCCGGACTTCGCGCAGCGAACGCCGGGGAAAAGAAAAATAGTTTAAAATTCAATTAAAACAAGAATAGGGTCAAGGCAGTCAATCGCTAACCGAGATATGAAAAAATATGATGTTCGTTTCCCGGCGTTCGCTGCGCGAAGTCCGGGCTACAATTGATTCGTAGCGAATGCCGGGACATTTGAACAGGATATCGATAAGAAAAAAATCGAGACACTAGAAAAATTAACGGCGCTTTCATAGGCGCTTGAGATGGGATATTAATTGTGGCGCGGTTTTAGTAATTTATGATGCCAATGTACTCTATCCAGCCCTCTTAAGAGATTTGTTAATGCGTTATTTGCCCATTAGCATGATCAACAAAATTATATTGCTAACGAATAAAAACCCAGCAATGAGTTTCCAGAATTTTAACGGATTGCGTTCGAGTAGCGGTTTAAACTCTTTGTCGATATAGTTTTTGTTAGCGTGAGACAAATCATAGATAAATTCAGAGATAACATTATAACGATCGTTTGGTTCAGGGAGTAACGTGCGTTTGATGGCACCTTCAATCCACGCCGGTATTTCTACGTCGTGTTCGATCAGCGGAATATATTTTCGACGGCGTAGCGATCTTTCGGCGGCGGGATGTTTAAACGGCAGTTTTGCGGATAGTAGTTCATAGGTGAGGACGCCTAGTGAGAATTGATCGGATTTTTCCGTGCCTTGCGATCCACTTAGGTATTCAGGTGCGGTATAGTCGATCGTGCCGACCAGACTATTTTGGTCAAATGGGGTCGCTATTTCGGTATCACCTGAGATCTTGACTGAGCCAAAATCAATTATTTTAACCACGCCGTATTGATCGATTATAATATTTTCCGGTTTTAGGTCCCGGTGTATCATTTCCAGTCGGTGTAAAGCCTGTAGTCCTTTTGCTACCTGTTCAATCAGATCGCGTACGGCATCGATCGGTGGATGCGGATTATCATTCATCCATATACGCAATGTTTTACAGTCAATAAATTCGGTTACTTGATATAAAAAAGTACGTTTGCGGGCATGTTCATGTGTTCGCAAAACATGGGCGTTGTTGATACGCTTGCCAATCCACTCCTCGCGTAGAAAACTATTGATATATTCGATATCGTCTTCATAGTTAACAGACGGGGTTTTTATAACAACTTTTTCATCATTTTCAGTATCGATTGCGATATAACACTGGCTGCGTTTACTTTGATGAATATCGCGTAGTATCTTATAACCGTCGATGATGTTACCGATTGCCAGGTCTGGCGGAAAGGGGAGCTTGGTCAGACGACTATAAAATTCTTCGTCATTGGGATTTGGCACGCTAGTTATTTCAATGATTTGGCTAGTCAGGTTATCGCTACTGTTGTTATCGAGCGATTGGCTGATCAGTGTTTTGCATTTTTCATTCAGTGAAGTCGATGTGTCTTGTAGTATTGATTTGATTGACTTGTCGTCGAGGAAATCATGAATCCCATCAGTGGTATACAAAAACAAGTCACCGCGCTGAATACTGACTTGGCGGTAATCGATTTCAATGTGTAATTCAATACCCAGTGCACGGCTTAAATAGTTTTCAGTTTCAGAGACGATAATGCGGTGATCGCGGGTTAATTGCTCGAGGTCATCGCCCCGATACCGATATATCCTTGAGTCACCCGAATGAAAAATATGCGCGGTCGTGGACTTGAATATCGTTCCAGTAAAAGTAGTGACATGGTCGTATTGGGTATAATTGGTTTTTTCGCTTTGACGATACAGCCAGCGATTAATCGAATTTAAAACTTTGGTAATCGATGTTTTGACTGTCCATGAATCCGGGGTACTGTAGTAGTCATTTAAAAAACCACTCACGCTGGATTCACTGGCTTCCCGACCCGCAGCGCTGCCACTGACACCGTCAGCAATCGCCGCAGCAATGCCTTTGGTTTCCAACTGTTCATTGTCAGGAACGACAATACCATGGAAATCCTGGTTTTCTTCCTTTTTGCCTTTGTCAGTATGTTGGGCGCTTGCTATGTCCAGTTTTGCAGTCACGTTACTACTCTAACCAGTTATTTACTCAACATCAATCATTTGTACAGTGCCATCGGGTAACACTTCTGCCATTGCGCCCTTGGGTTCATCAAGGAACAGAAACGCTATCAAAACCAGCACTGCAAACGCGGCAATGACGGCAAAAAGTGTTTGCGCTGATGTCAGGGTATAAATGGTTAGAAATAACACACTACCGGTATTACCGTAGGCCCCCGTCATACCGGCGATTTGACCCGTAAGACGGCGTTTTATCAGTGGTACCATTGCAAACACAGCGCCGCAGCCCGCCTGTACAAAAAAAGAAGTGGTAATGGTGATGGCTAGTGCAACAAAAAATGGCCAGGATGAATCGATAAGGCTCATAATGACATAGCCGATCGTCATACAGGTGACGGCGATGATTAACGCTTTTTTACGGCCTATCGTATCGCTAAGGTGGCCACCCCAGGGACGTGCGATCAGGTTCATAAACATAAAACTGCCACCGCCTATGACGGCCCAGGTGTCGGAGACATTAAACGTTGTTTTAAAGAAAGCCGTTAAAATCATCACCACTGCAATTTCAGATCCGAAGGTGGCAAAATAAGCGGCATTTAAAATGGCGACCTGTTTGAATTTGTATTTATGGATATCGGCAACCGGTTTTTCGAGGATTTCACGGTTATTTT